>JAGGYO010000316.1 GCA_021162505.1 bacterium | reverse complement strand
TAACAATTAATATCTTGACCTATCTTTTACCTCATACATTTATTTCATTAGTTTTACGATATAATGGTAAGTGATTTTAAATGAATTGGGAGATTATTATTTGAGATATGAAATTATTTCGATTTTGATAAATCAAAATCTCATAATGACAGAGGGAATGTTTGATCATTCATAGCCACAAAATTGCGTAGGAATCTTATTTATTTCTCCCCAAATTTCCGTCGCCGTTGTCATTCCTGCGAAGGCAGTAATCCAGTATTTCCGGATACGAACGGAATTATTGTAGGACATTAGCAAGTCCAGGTAGAGAAAATCAAAATAAATATTGATTTAAAATAAAAATAATGTAAAATATTATAAAGATTTTACGATATTAAGGAGCATTCTATGAGAATAGAACAACATCCGATTCTTGATTATAAAAAAGGGAAGAAAATTTTCTTTTATTATAATGATCAAAAACTCTATGGTTATGAAGGTGATACCATAGCTGCTGCACTCCACGATAATGGCATAAATGTCTATAGAATTACATCAAAGGGTAGAAAAAGAGGATTTTTCTGTGCCATTGGTAAATGTTCGTCATGTTTAATGGTTGTTGATGATATTCCTAATATCAAGACCTGTATAACCCCTTTAAAAAGTGGAATGAAAATAGAGACCCAGAAAGGAAAAGGAGTTTATAGATGATCAAAACAGATGTATTGATAATTGGTGGCGGTCCTGCTGGTCTGGGAGCAGCCATAGAAACGACAAAAAGGAAATTAAAAACACTCATTATTGAAGAAAATCCGCTATACGGTGGTCAATTAATTAAACAAACACATAAATTTTTCGGATCCTCTTCCCATTTTGCAGGGACACGAGGTATTCTCATACATGAAAAACTGTATAAAGAAATAGAAAGCAACTATTTGACAATGAAGACCAATCACTCTGTAATTGCGGTTTATGATGATAATATCATAGGTATTCATGATAAGAACAAAGATAAATTTTTGAAAGTAAATGCCAAAAAAGTAATACTTGCAACAGGTGCATCCGAAAAGACCATTCCGTTTAAAAATAATGATCTTCCGGGTATTTATGGCGCTGGTGGTGTTCAAACATTGATGAATGTCAACGGTGTACTACCGGGGAAAAAGATCTTAATGATCGGTGCCGGAAATATCGGACTTATTGTTTCATATCAATTAATACAGGCAGGTGCAGAAGTTGTGGGCATCGTAGAAGCAATGTCCAAACAAGGTGGATATTTAGTTCATTTGGATAAGGTAAAACGCCTTGGTGTCCCGCTTTATTTCAATCACACTATTGTTGAGGCATATGGCGATGATAAGGTAGAAAAAGCAGTGATTGCAAAAGTTGATAAAAATTGGAATATCATGGATGGAACTCAAAAAACAGTGGAATGTGATACCATTTGTTTGGCTGTAGGCTTGACACCGACTTCTGAACTTCTCTGGCAAGCAGGAGTGGAAATGGAATTTAACCCTGTGCTTGGTGGCTATATTCCCAAATATAATGAATATATGGAGACAAATAAAGAAAAATTTTTCGTAGCAGGAGATGCTGCTGGTATTGGAGAAGCAACTTCTGCTATTATTGAAGGTCGGGTTGCCGGTATTTCGGCGGCAAAATCACTCGGTGCAGAGAAAAATGCAAAGAAATTTCACAAACCATTGATCGATTATATAAACAATTTAAGAGATGGTTCCACAGGTATTAAAGTAAAAAAAGCAAAATTTGACCTATGGGGTAAGGAACTTAAAGATATCAAAGAAGTAAAAATAAGACCCAATCAAAAGGGGAAAATTAAAAAAGACAGAAAACAAGCCTATGTGGTCATAGAATGTACGGAGGATATTCCCTGTAATCCATGTGAAGCATCATGTCCCTTTGATGCCATTGATATAGGTAAAAGAATTGTCAATATTCCCGTTGTGGATCTGAATAAATGTACAGGCTGTCTTTCATGTATCACATCATGTCCCGGTCTTGCTATTTTTGGTATTACGGAGAATGTGGAAAAAGGCAAGGTCGTGATCTCTATTCCCTATGAATTATATCCCTTGCCGGAAAAGGGGGATCGTGTTTGGGCGGTTGACAAAAACGGACAGATTGTTTCGGAATCTGAAATTTATAGAGTAAGAAAGAATAAAAATAAAACCAATATCGTTTCAATTATCGTTGACGAAAAATATAAAGATACCGTAAGACATTTTTATCCTCAAAGTAAAGGAGATACTGTAATTTGTCGATGTAACGATATTACAGCAAAGGAGATCAATGATGCGATTGATGACGGTTATACTGATTTTGAAGAATTGAAAAGATATTTGCGGGTTACCATGGGACCTTGTCAGGGCAGAGGCTGCCGACATTTGGTCATGGGAATGATACGGTCAAAAACCGGAAAAGATGTATCCAAAGGATCTACCGGTACGAGAAGACCACCGGAATCCTCTTTACCCTTCAAAGCCATTATAAAAGAGAACAAAAAAAGGAGCAAAAAATGAAAAAATCCTATGAAGCGGGGATAATCGGCGGCGGTATCATTGGTGCTACCATTGCATATTATCTTGCAAAAATGGGAATGAAAAATATTGTACTCTTTGATAAAAGTTATTATACAAGCGGCTCTACTGGAAGATGCGGCGGGGGTATAAGGCAGCAATGGTCAACACCTGCAAATGTCAAGTTAGGTATCCGTTCAGTAAAACTTTTTGAACAATATGAGAAGGAATTGGATTTTAATTTTGACTATGTCCAAAAGGGTTATTTAATATTGGCATTTACGGATGATGAGGTAATGGCATTTAAAAAAAATGTCAAAATGCAAAGATCCCTGGGACTCAATGTCAATTTTATTTCAAAAAAGGAAGCACAGAAGATAGTGCCTTTTTTAAATACCAGTGACATATTAGGTGCAACATATTGCCCAACCGACGGTTTGGGAAGTCCCTTCCTGTCAACATTCGGATATTTGAAAAAAGCAAGAGAACTTGGTGTTGAAACCTATAATTATACAGAGATATTATCAATAAAAAAGAATAAAGGGAAATATGATCTAAAAACATCTAAAGGAAATGTTTCGGTGAAATATATAGTAAATGCAGCCGGGCCTTGGGCAAAGGATATTTCGAAAATGCTTGATTATGATATTCCCGTTAATCCCGAAAGGCATCAAATCCTTGTTACGGAACCCCTTGAAAGAATGGTAGACCCCATGGTCATAGATTTTCTTCATGGATTTTACGGTTCACAGGAAAAAAACGGCGGTTTTATCATGGGTGAGGCAGATCCCACAGAACCGGAATCATTCAAAGTATCTTCTAATTGGAAATTTCTGGAATCCATATCAAAAAAATTCACATATCTTTTCCCTAAGTTCAAAGATGTAAAGATATTGAGACAGTGGGCAGGCTCATATACGGTATCTCCTGATGCACAGCCAATTTTGGGTCCCATTTCAAAAGAAGATGAAAATTTTTTCTTGGCGGTTGGATATTCGGGTCATGGTTTTATGCTGGCACCTGCAACGGGTGAAGCAATTGCAGAATGGATAATCCACGGTAAACCCAAAACCACGGACATTTCACATCTCACAATGGAAAGAATCGAAAAAGGATTATTCGAACAAGAACATAATGTGGTGTAATTAGTTGAGATATAATGAAAGAAAAAACTTGCATTTTAAAAAAGTGTTTAGTACAATATTAAAAAAGAAGGCCCTCCTTGAAGAGTGGTCTTCAAGGAGGTAGACTTATGTTATACATTGGACTAGAT
>JAGGYO010000036.1 GCA_021162505.1 bacterium | reverse complement strand
GATATTTGCCACTGTACTTTCTTACATACATATTGGGAATACCTTCCAGGGTCGCTTTATAATCTTCTATTTCCGGTTTATTTGCAGATGAATAAATCTTTATTCTATAAACATAGACGATTGGTTTTGGTTTCGGTTTCGGTTTTGGCTTTGGTACGGGTTTCGGTTTTGGCTTCGGTACAGGTTTTGGTTCCGGCTTTGGTACAGGTTTTGGTTCCGGTTTCGGTTCAGGTTTTATTTCGGGTTTTGTTTCAGGTACAGGAACGGGTTCCGTTTTTGCAACTGTCGGAATAGGTTCTTCTTTATTTGGTTCCGTTTTTACGGGCTCTTTTATAGGTTCTTTCTCTTTAGGTTTTTCCACCTTCTTTTCCTTTTTCACCGTTGTGCTTGCCTTTGTCGGTCCAATACCTTTTCCGCTCATAAGAAAGAAAATATTAATTCCCAATAGTACAACGATTAGACCGATAAGGATATTTCGCCATATTAAGTTCTGTTGATAGATCTTCTTGGCATCCTGCTTTATCTTTTTTATGTCCTCTCCAACATAGGTTTCCTGAAAGATTCTCGTTTGAAGTAATTTATTCAACTTCCTATCTCTAATTCCCGCTTTTATCTTTTCGCGTTCTTGCTCAACAAGATTAACGATCTCATCATATTCGGTTTTCATCTTTTTTGCTTCTACCAGATCTTTTTGTACATTCTCTTTGATATTATTAATCTCTACTTTACCTTCAAGTAAATTTTTCTTAGTGGTCTTGATCTCCTGCAGTAGAACGGTATATTTTTTGAAAAAACTCTTCATTCCATCGAGCATCATATCGTATTTCCCTTCAAGAGGTTTTAGCTTTGTAAAATACTTATTTATTGTCCCGAATCGAGTTGTGATCTCATCTTTCATCTTATTGAATGAATTGATCAATTTTACCGTTTCACCTTTTAAATTATCTAATCTTTCTTTTAGTATCTTCTGCTGTTTTGAAAGTGTAGCGATCTCCGGTGCAACTACATTATCCAAGCTAACATTTGAAACTGGCTGCGGAATAGTTTCTTGCGGGGTTACTCTTTTCTGAGACGGAGCAGCAGCGTTTTTATCAAATCCCAAAATTGAATCAATATCGTCATCTTGAGGTAATTCACTTTTTATATCAAAATCACCACTGGGATTAATATCATCAACTACCGTCTTCCGACCTATTCTCGTATCTTCAGATGATATCAATGGGTAATATTTATCAAGTGCTACTTCAATTGAGTGTTGTGATGAGATCAAAGGATCTACATTGAAACCAGTGATTGATTTGATCTGTTCTTTTAAATCGTCATCAAAAGGGTCTTCCATTACAACTGAAAGATTATTGGAGAATTTATCAACGGGTAATATTTGATTTTTTCTACAGAAATCACCCGGGAGAAGATTAATAATATTATCCTGAATCACAAAATTATTGAGGTCAATTGTAGAAACCCCAAATTTATCAGTTAAGATCTTCAATAACATGTCTTCGGAAATTGCCCCCATTTCAACCAGGATCGAACCTATTCGCTTTCCAGTTTCCGTTTGGATCTTCAAAGATTTATTCAATTGGTCCCTTGATATGAGACCGTTCACCAAAAGTAATTCCCCTAATTTTATAGCCATGGCTAACTCCCTAATTTATATCTATTTTTCGTTCATTAAAGATCTTCTTTAAGTACAAAATAAATGTATCTTCTCCCAAAGAGACCTGTTCAAGCAATTCAGAGAAATAATTGGTCAAATGGTGGTATTTCAATAACCTATTTATCTCTCTCGTTGCTATTTGATGTGATTCATCCGTTTTGTGTAATAGGAAAAGGTAATATAAAGACCTTATTATTTCATTATTTATCTCATAGATCTGAGATATCTTTCTCAATACACTTTTGTATAATTTATCCGGTTCTTGAGGTATTAATAAGGTGTCAATATAGTACTTCAAGCTCTCGGTATAATTTTCTCTTTGAAAAAGAATATCTCCAAGTTTAATAAGATTCGCTCTCGTAGGATTTTCTATAATATACTTTTTATAAAATTCAATTTCATCTGCGTTAAAATTCTTAAATTGTTCCTTTTGTAGATTCTTTACCCTTAAGGATACAAAATCATTTAAAGAATCCTGAAACTCGCTTAGATGCTGTTCCTTCAAGTTCTTCACAACATTATAAAACCTAATGAAATCATCAAAGGCCATTGTTGAGAAAATATTGAAAAAAGAGATCAGAGTTTCATGATCTGGTATCACAAGAGAAAAAAAATCATTCATTTTTTCAAAATAATTAAGAGCTTTTTTCGGATCTTTATATATACGCATAAAATTTTCATAGAATACCTTTTTACTCACACCTTTGGGTAATTTTTTGTTTTCTAAGATGTACTTCTCAACAAGTAAAAATATTCCTTTATCTTGTAAATAATAATCTTCATAAAGATTCATTTCCAGCGTTTTCGGTTTTCTTTTATTAAGTAGAGTGCTTATAATTATAATGACAACAATAAGAACTATTACGATAACTATTATGTCCCTGATAAAAATTCCTCAACAAAGTGTGTATTATACTCACCTTTTAAAAATGCTTTTGTGTTAATTATCTCTTTTAAAAAATTAATATTTGTCCTGATACCGTCTATCCAAAATTCGTCCAAAGCACGGTTCAATCTTTTAATAGTCTGGCTTCTGTTTTCGCCTCTAACGATAAGTTTAGCTATCATGGAATCATAATATGGCGGGACATTATATCCTGGAAAGATAAATGTATCAATACGGACACCATAACCTCCAGGGAAATGAACATTTTTTATTAAACCGGGGGAAGGCATAAAATTATTTACAGGGTCCTCGGCATTTATTCTTACCTCAATAACATGCCCCGAAAAATGAACATTCTCTTGTTTTATCTTTAATTTTTCACCATTTGCTATCCTT
The DNA here is from genome assembly GCA_021162505.1 of bacterium. Taxonomy (GTDB): domain Bacteria; phylum AUK180; class AUK180; order AUK180; family AUK180; genus AUK180. Next base: position 10,616 of record JAGGYO010000036.1, on the reverse strand, counting down.
ATTTGCTTTGATAAAAGATCCATATCAGCCCTTTCTTCGCTTACAGTATGCTCAACTTGTATTCTTGTGTTCATTTCCATAAAATAGTAGTTGAGATCTTTATCCACGATAAATTCTATTGTTCCGACACTATTGTATTTTATGGTTTTGGCGGCTTTCATAGCAGAACCTAATATTTTTTTTCTCTTCTCATCACTTAATTTTGGAGACGGTGATTCCTCAATGATCTTCTGATGCTTTCTCTGAATAGAACAATCCCTTTCCCCAAGATGTATCAAATTTCCATAATTGTCCCCTAATATCTGTACTTCAATATGATGAGGACTCTCTATATATTTTTCCACATACACGGATTCGTCTTTAAATGAGTTTCTGGCTTCATTCTTTGCCATATTGTATTTTTTTTCCAGTTCTTTTTCACTTCTGACAATACGCATACCCTTTCCGCCACCGCCGGAGGCAGCTTTAATAATGACCGGATAGCCTATACTTTTAACGGTCTTTTGCAATTCCTGAAATGTCTCAACATTACCGGAACTCCCGGGAACAATGGGCACATTGGCTTTCTTCATGGTCTTTCTTGCTTGAGATTTATTTCCCATTAAACCAAGAAGCTGGTATGACGGACCGATAAATTTTATATTACTATCCTCACAGATCCTTGCAAATTCTTCATTTTCAGCAAGAAATCCATAACCGGGATGTATGGCATTTGCACCGGATAATTCTGCAACCGTGAGAATAGCAGGTATATTTAAATAGCTTTCTGCAGGTGAAGAAGGACCTATGCACCAGGCTTCATCTGCAAATGCAACATGTGATGATTTCTCGTCCGCCTTAGAAAAAACAGCAACCGTGGGTATATCTAATTCTTTTGCACTCCTTATTATTCTTAATGCTATTTCACCCCTATTGGCTACTAGAATTTTCTTGATCTTATCCATTACTCAAATCCATCGATCTTCATTGTTGTGTATTCTTGTAAAAGTTTGGCATATTCAGGCCATAATATCCTGCTTTTTATCAATTTTCTAATGATATTTTGAACTTTTCCATAGGTATGGGTCTCTTCCAAATTTTTGTAGCCGATTTCAATTAGTTTATTGATCTCAACAATAAAGAGATATTGAATAACATTTGATAATCCCGGAGGAGCATCTCTGTTCTTATCAATAAAGAGATTAATTACATCAACCTTGGGGATCTTGTTTTGCGGGATCTTCTTTGATTTTGCGATCTCAATTAATTGTTGCATGAATTCCTGAGAATCTTGCCAATCCTTTGTAAGGACCATGCCGACATCAAGATCATATTCTATATCACCTGAACCTGTGGTATTATGCATCGTAGGCCTTTCATAGCTCTGCTTTTCATCAAGTTTACAGCCCTCTCTATCCAGAGAAGAAATAGCCCATATAGGGCAATTCAAACTCAAAGAAAGCTCGGATAGACCGCCGGAAATCCTATTTATTCTTGTCTGAGGATCGGTAATATGTGATTCCAAAGGCATCTTCTGCAAATAATCTATAAAGATAACAATATCATCGGTCTCAAATTCATGCATTACATTATAAGCATGAGATTCAATCCTCTCAAAATTATCCTTTTGACCGCCTTCAATAAGAAATACATAGTTCATATATGCTTCTGTGGAACGCCAGCCCTGGGAAAATTTATTTTTTACTATCTTATCTTCCATAATATTTCTTGTTTGAAGAATATTAGGATTTATTAAACTTTCTTTTGAGAGAATTCGAAGCGTTAATACTCTATGTGTTTGTTCCCATGAATAATAAAGTATTGGAATTTTATTTTGAGCAGCAACATGTGTTGCTAAAGCCAATGAAAAGTTCGTTTTTCCTCTTCGCGGAGCTCCTGCCAAACCATAGTAAAATCCTTTTCTCAATCCGGATAGAACTTTGTTCAATGTCTTAAATGGTTTAACGGAAAAGCCCATAGTACCTTCACTAATATCTTCCTTTCGATTTCTTATCTCATTTTCCAATTCATAGAGATTATATTTCATTGGCAGTATTACTTCGTGAAATTGCATTTTTTGCAGAGAGACCAGTTGATGGCCCAGTTTACTTGAAAAATCTGCAACATCAGTTTTATTGGGATCAATAGATGTAAGATATTCATTTATTGCGTCCTTTACCTCTCTCAATTTGTCTTTTCCCGCCCTCATCTTCAATATTTCAATGTAGGCAATCATTTGTGAGAGTTGTGGGGTCTCTAAAATCTTCAATTGTTTATAGAATTTCTGCATTTCAATGGAATAATAGTTCCTGGATATAAGTTCTGTTTTTATTGATTCATAATCGATCACTGCATCTTCTCTATTGCTATCAAAGAACTCAAAGATCACATTACACATTAATCTTGCAAGTTTAGATCTGAATAAGAAGGGTTTAAACCCTTTTTCAATAGCTGTAGAGATCAAGAACCTATCTTGTAAAAATCCGGCAAGGATCTTTAACTCCTCTTCTTCAAAGGATTGCGTCTCTTCCGGAGTACTAAAATCTTCTGTTTCTTCAGAGAGTATTGATTTCTTTTCTTTTTTTAATTTGGGAGCATCTTCCGTTTTTTCACTTTCCTTTTTGGGTTCTTTTTTGTCAGCAGCATCATCTTTAATAAATTCGGCGAATAGATCTTCCGGATTTATCTTTTTCTTTTTATTTTCATCTTCCATAATAATCTCCCTATAACTTCTCTATCTCAAATAGAGGTTGATCATATTCAATTCCCTCACCGTCCTTTGCCAAGATCTTTACTATCTTTCCGTTAATGCCCGATTTGATCTCATTAAAAATCTTCATCGCTTCAATTATACAAACAATAGAACTTTCATTGATAATGTCACCTTCTTTAACATAATTAGGAGAGTCGGGGGAAGGTTTTCTATAAAATGTTCCGGGCATACTCGATTTTATGAAAAAAGCTTCCTTTTTCTCTTCCTCAACAATAATCTTTTTGCTATTTGCCGTAGGTCTTTCGATCACGGTAGTTACAATATCCTTAGATGCAATATCTCTAATAAGTTTGATTTTAGTACCATTCTCTTCAAACTCGATTTCCTTGATATCGGAATTTTTCAGCATCTGAATTAATTTCTTAATTTCATCTATTTTCATAATAACCTCTATACCCTTTCCTTATAGGAATTGGTTCGTGTATCCACCTTAATTGTGTCATTCTCATTTATAAAGAGTGGAACATTTACAATAAGACCTGTCTCCAGGGTCGCTGGTTTACTACCACCTGACACTGTATTCCCCTTCACTCCGGGCTGTGTCTCTACGACCTTTAAATTTACTGAGATCGGGGGTTCTATCAAAATAATTTCATTATCCAGAAAGTAACAGATCACCTCTATCCCTTCGACAATATAGTCTTTTACAGCACCAACTTTTTCTTTGGTCACTTCAAACTGTTCATAGGTCTTATTATCCATAAACACATAATTATCTACATTCATATAGGAAAATTCCAATGGCGTTCTTTCTACTGTAACATCCTCTACTTTTTCACCGCCTCTAAATGTCTTTTCAATAACTGAACCAGTAAGTAGATTTTTCAATTTTGAACGAACAAAGGCGCCACCTTTTCCGGGCTTTACATGTAAAAACTCAACTATAGTATAAAGTACATTGTTCATTCTAATGATCATTCCGTTTTTAAAATCGTTACTTGTGGTCATCTAAGCTCCTTTTTTATAATATTTTAATTTCCCTTTTTAGGCCACTGGTTAAGTGAACCGGACCTGAACTTGATAAGTAAATATCATCTTCAATACGGACTCCGAACTCATTTTCAAGATAAATCCCCGGTTCATCAGTGAATGTCATACCCACTTGAAGCCGCCCTCTTTTCATTTTTGAAGATAAAAAAGGGGTCTCGTGAATTTCCAAGCCGATCCCATGGCCCAGACTATGAATAAATCTGTCACCATAACCGGATTTTTCTATCTCTTTTCTCGCGATCTGGTCGACAGATCTTAATGTCATATTTGTTTTCACTTTATCAAGAACTCTTTGATTAGCCCTTAATACCGTTAGATAAACTTCCTTCATATGCAAAGTTGGTTCACCCAAGAAAAATGTCCTTGTAATATCTGAAGTATAATGTTCGTAGTTCACACCGAAATCAATTAAAATGATCTCCTTATCCCTGCATTTAATATCTTTTTGCGGGACACCATGTGGTAAAGATGTGCGGGGACCGAAGAGAACTATAGAATCAAAACCGGGACCCAAACCACCGAATTTTCTCATTTGATATTCCAATTCATTGGCAAGATCTGCTTCAGAAATACCGGGTTTTATAATCTCTAAGGTCTTATTGAACGCCAGTTCGCTAATATCTACAGCTTTTGAAATAAGAGCAATTTCACTCTCATCCTTGATCGCCCTTAAAGATCTTAAAATATCAGGTTTTACCTTTAATTTAATTCCTCTTAACGCCTTTTTAACCGTTTTGAGCAGTGTATAGCTTATTCTATTGCCATCAATGAGTACCTCTTCTACACCATCGGTTTTAAAGTATTCTACAATAGAGAGATAGGTATCTTTATAAGATTCAATAAGGATAACTTTTGCAGAAGGTATTTGAGATTTTGCTGCTTGGATATATCGAGCATCAATAAAAAAGTAGGCATTTTTGGGAGTTACAATAAGGATACCATCATGGTCTTCACTTGAACTGAAGCCCGTGAGATAAGTTCTTGCAATATCGTGAAAAAAGAAAAAACCTTTTTCAGGATACAAGTTTCTTAATTTTTCTATCCTTTTTCTATAATATTCCATCTTTCTCCACTTTACTAACAAGATACTTTATTATGGGCATTAAACTACTACCAAGAACAAACGATTTTCCCTGAACAAAGATAAAACCGACATTTACTCTATATGCAAAAAGTTTTCCCTTTTCAAACCCAATTTCCATTTCATTTAATTGCTCATTGCCAATGAGAATAGAGAGGTTTTCCTGCTTTTTCAAAATTTCTGCAACATCTGCCGAGAATTCATTAATGTCGAAATTCGGTTCTTCAGGCTTACCTGAGATCAATAAACCGTCAGTACTTACAATATAAACGCCGTCTATTCCTTCAAATTCCCAAATATAATTTAAAAATTCATCGATTGATGTAATGGGTTTTTGAACCTTATTGGCTAAATAAACCGGAACACCTTGAATTAGGGGGGTAGCAAGAGAAACCTCTTTTTGTTCTATTGCAGGAATTAGTTCTTCCTCTACGATCTCCTCTTCGACTTCTTCTTGGGGCTCTTCTGCTATTACTTTCTCTGAGATCTCTTCTTCTATTGCTTCCGGTTCTTCCTCTTTTTCTTGTTCTGGAACTTCCTCAATCTCTTCCTCTCCAATCTCTTCTTCTTTTTCTTCCCCTTCTTCTAATGTTTCACCTGGTTTCATTTCAGTTGAATAGATAACGGTCTCTTCACCGGGATCATCTTCTTCATTATTATTCTCTTCACTATCGGCGGCAGCGAACATATCCATTGTTTCATCTTCAGCCGCTGCTTCAGATTCTCCAAATGCCTGGTCAAAAACACTTTCAATTTCAGCATTTTCGTTTGTTTCTTCCTTGACTTCTGAAGCTATTTCAGTTTTTTCATTGGTTCCTTCTTCAAAGATCTCCTTCTCATCATCATCAAGTTCCCCTTGCAGCATCTGCTTTAAAGTATCATCCGATTCTTCCTCTTCAGTAAATTCCGATGGGGTTTCTTCCAAATCTTCTTCTTCAAAAACATTGCCTTCTTCCGTTTTAGATTTTTCTTCTTCTTTAATCTCAGAGTGCTCTGCGTGCTCCGTAGTTATTCCATTCTTCTCTTCTTGTATCTCTTCAATATCTTCCTTCTCTTCTTCGGACTCCGGTATTTCTTCTTTGATCTCTTCAGCTTCCTCTTCCTTTTCTTCGTCTTCGCCAAAAATGTTTTCCATATCGCTCGGTTCTTCTTTTTCTTCCTCTTTTACTTCATCACTGTCGAAAACATCCTCTTCCTCTTTGACTTCTTCTTCCTTTTTTTCGTCTTCACCAAAAATGTCTTCTAATTCATCTGGTCCTGACTCTTTTTCTTCTTCGGCGTCACTAAAAATATCACCAAAATCATCCGATACTTCTGCTACTGTTTCCGAATCTTCACCTAATATTTCATCAGATGTTCCGGCACTATCAGCAGCAGTTTTTTCATCTTGATTTTCTTCTTCGAATATATTGCTAAATGTTTCTTCGGCTTTTGAACTTTCTTCTTCTGAAGATTTGCCTTCATCGAAAATATCTTCAAATTCATCGGCTTCTTTATTTTCTTCTGAAAAGAACTCTTCCATACCCTCTTCGCTCTCTTCATTTTCGGGCTCTTCTATTTCTCCTTCTTCAAAAAGGTCAGTAAATTTATCTTCAACAGATGAAGCAGATTCTTCAGGAACCTCAGTAGGACTCAATTTTTCAAGGGCTTCCTTCGCTTCACTATTTTCCGGATCATCTCCCAATATCTTTGTATAAATCTCTTTTGCTTTATCCGTTTCTCCCTTTTCTTCATATACTTTTGCATTTGAAATAGTATATATCTCTGCATCACTCTCAGAAGATTCACCGCCTTTGGCGACTATTTCTTTTATCTCTTTGATCTCTTCATTGATAAGATCATCATCAGGATTCTCGTCTAAAAGAACATTCAAATGTTCAAGAGCTTTATCAAATTCGCTTTGCATCTTATAGATCTTTGCTAATTGTTGATTTGCCATATAATGTGTAGCTCTTTTTTCCACAATGGTTTCAAAAACTTCTCGCGCAGGATCTAATTTTTCTTCATCGATCAATATTTTCCCTTTCGCAAGAGAAACCTTTAAATTGTTCGGAAATTCAGAAAGGCATTCATCTGCATATTTTATAGCATTTTCATAATCCTTGTCTTTTCTGTAGAATTCTACTACTGCATAATAAGTGGAAGGTGATGGGTCTTCCTTAAGGTTTTCAAGCAAGTTGTTGAGGTCGTTACTCATTGCATCCCCCTATGTATTTTATAATTCATTATACGATAAAATCAATATAAAGTCAAGTATTTTTTTATTTTGAGAGGACTGGTTTTTCATCTTTTCCTTACATTGTATATCTTTCATATAGCTATGAGTATTTCTCTCCATATTGGGATAATTGAGGAAATAAACAGGCCGTGTTCTGTCTCAATGATTTTTCAATATTATGCATTTTCTTAACTCCGAAATTACCCTTGAACTTTACTTTGACTTTTTTTGATTTTTGTTTATAATAGATAAACTGTTATATGGAGTACATTATGAATATCATTGTATTTAAAGGAATTGCTTTTCTTGTCATTTTAATTACAGGATTAGGCGGAGGTTTTTTATCATTACGCATTGCAGGATTGAAAAAAAGCGAACGCTGATTTTCTCTGGGAAATACCTTTGCCGGTGGTATATTTTTAGGAGCCGGATTGATCCATATGCTTCCGGATGCACAAGATGGGTTGAACCATTTGAATTTAGAGTTTCCCTAGGTATTTTTGATCTGTGCTATGGGCTTCTTATTTGTTTTATTTTTGGAGAAAGTTCTGGTAAAAGGACATTCTGCAATTGCTGCATCTTTGGGTAAAACTCAGAAAAGAAATATATACCCGTATATGTTGACATTCATATTATCCATTCACTCCATTATAGCAGGTTTTGCCCTTGGAACAGAGGATACCATCGGTCTATCGATCGTTACCTTTATTGCATTGATATCACATAAGTGGTCAGCTGCATTTGCATTAGGGGTCAGTCTTATAAAAGGAAATATTAAAAAAACCACCATAAAAAAAATACTGTTCCTGTTTTCCTTCGCTACTCCCATTGGGATAGTATTAGGAACCGGACTAAGTGCAATTTTAACGGGTAAGAGTGAAGAAATTACAGAAGGAATATTTGATGCCGTTGCAGCAGGCACTTTTTTATATATTGCAATTATCAGTATACTTAGTAAGGAATTTAAATCTGGTGAAGATAGAACATTGAAGTTCCTGTTTTCCAGCATGGGACTTGGATTAATGGCTGTGCTTGCTATCTGGTTATAGTATATTATTTATTTTATTTCCAATTTCTTTTTCTACGGCGACCGAATCCTGTATTTTTAAAGATCGCTTTGATATTATCGTTTAACATTGACCTAAAATCCTGCCTAAAAATCGCGGAAAGTGTTTTGAAGAGTTCGTTATGTTTTCTTTTCATACCCTGAGGATCTTCAAATAAATATTCGGTTACAACAGCAAAAAATTCCGCACTATTTGTAAGAGCATAGGGATTAATATCAGAGTGTCCTTGCTCCAATTTCCTTTTTTCACTTTTGTATACTTCATTCCATTGTTCAAATAATTTGGGACTATTGATCAAATATGAAGGAATCCCGTCAATTCGACCATCTTCGCCGTCAATTTTATGCGTAAATTCATGAAAGCCCACATTTTTACCGTCTTTAAGATTATTGAACCCCTCATAAAGTGCTTGTTTCGATAATATCATTGTGGACTTGCTGTCCACTAATCCCAAAATATTCCCACTATTATTTGAAAAGTCATAATTCTCATCAAAATTTTTAGGATAGATCAATATTTCTTTAAGGTGATCATAAGTGAACCAGGGTATCTTAAAAACAGGAATTATAGCACTTGCACCTATAAGGATTTTTGTCTTTTCATCTATTTCGGTCTCCACACCGTAAATGTTTTTTTCATTGAGAAATATCTGGATCCTTTTTTCAAATATCTCTTTATCATTCTCGCATAAATCATTATAGAATGGGATATTTTCTATTAATATTTTTCTCCAATTTGTGGGAAAGGGAGTATTCAGAATTCTTTTTCTATCTCTATACTTTTTCGTAAATAAAAAGAAGAATGTGATGAATATAGATATTGGGATAAAAATTATTATCAGAATATTGACAATGTCCTTATGCTTTATCAGGACAAACAATAATCCAAAGAATGTTGCCGAAATTAAAAATGAAAAAATAGCAGTAAAAACCACATTGAATTTTCTCTGCTTTTCAAATACTTCCATAGTTTCATTATAATTTATTAATAAAATTAAATCAACAATTTGTCTGACATCTCAATTTATCTGCCTGTGCTTGACACGGTATCTATCCTTGTCATTATGAGTTTTTACAAAGTAAAAGCGTGATAATCTCATTTTCTTTCCCTTTTCACTCTTCACTTTTTTTCCGTCATCCTGAGCCGAGCGTAGCGAAGACCGAAGGTTAGTGAAAAATCCATTCCTTTGAAGTTTACCCCGTATTTTCGGGGTCATTCCTGCGAAAGCAGGAATCCAGTATTTACTTTCTTTTATTCATCAAAATCCAGCAACTTTTTCGCAATTTCTTCTGATGAAGGCAAATATTTCTTTAATTCTTTGGGTAATGTTTTTCTTATTTTATAGGAAGCTACACCAATCGGACTATCTAAATCTTTTAAACTATATTCTACAACGGTTCTATTTTTATCTTTGCAGATTATAATTCCAATACTGGGATTTTCTTCTTTTAATTTCATTTTGTCATTCAAAACAGATAAATAAAATTGCATTTTCCCTGCGTATTCGGGTTTGAATTTCCCTATCTTTAATTCAACTGCTACAAGACATTGCAATTTCCTGTGAAATAACAATAAATCAATAAAAAACTCTTCGCCACCTACTTCAATTCTAAACTGATTCCCAATAAAAGTAAAATATCCCCCCATTTCTATTAAAAAATTCTTTATATTATTTACTAAATGAGTTTCTAATTCCCTTTCCAAATGTTCTTCACGCAATTCCAGAAAATCAAATGTGTACTCATCTTTTACTGCAAGTTTTGCCTGATTTTTATATTTTTCTGGAACTGTTTTATCAAAATTTGTTTGATTTAATAAGAACTTTTGGTATGTTTGATTTTCTATTTGATTTATAAGAACTCGATAAGTCCAGCCGTATTTTTTAGATATTAACATATAAAATTCCCTTTCTTGATCATCCTTACATTTTTCCATTATAGCTATATTATGAGACCACGAAATTTCTCGCGACAATGTTGCGAGTTTTGGATTATCTAAATATGTGGTATAGAAATTGCGTATTCTCCATAAATTTGCAGCAGAAAATCCTTTAATACCGGAAAATTCTTTTTGAAGTTCTTGAGATATATTCTCAACTATGGATTTGCCCCAATTATATTTTTCCTGCCTTTGGACAATACTTTCACCAATTCCCCAATAGAGAGAAATAAGCTCTTTATTAACCTTTTTTAGTGCTTCATATTGTGCTTGATAAATCTTTTTCTTAATTTCTTCAATAAGTTTTGTCAATTCTTTTTTTACAATTTCTTTCCCCATATCTCCTCCTACATTTCAAATTTTTCATAATCTTCTTTTCTATTTATTTTTATATTTTATTATATCACTTATTTATTTTTTCTCAAATTTCAATCAATAAAATCTGAAAGAAGCAAAGAAGCAACCTGGCACCATTTTGGCACCGTTTTATAAATATAATACTAATTTTTTTCATTTGTTTTCTCCACAGTCCATTTAATTATTTCCACACCTTTCCCGTTATAGTTAATT
>JAGGYO010000029.1 GCA_021162505.1 bacterium | reverse complement strand
GCAGTATTTTTGTTAATTTTTTTAATATAAGCAGTAAATAAAACAGTAGCAGAAAGAAGAATAAATATTAATGAGCGAAATGCATCTGCTTGTAATAAAGATTTTCTATCAGCCTGCCATGCATTAACCAGCCAATCGGGATAACCTGAGGCAATATATTGTGCATCACCACTTGCTTTGAAGTCGAAAAAAGCACCCGGAAGTAATGTGAAAAATAAAGTAATTCCACCAACAATATAAAGAGAGTATTTGAATGCTTTCATAAAAGCTTTTTTGTCAACTTCGCCATCAAAAATCTTTTTTAATCCTAAGAAAGCTAATAATGGCATAGTAAATTCGGCAATAACAAGTATCATCGATACCGTTCTGAATTTATTGTATCCGGGGAAATAATCGAGAAATAAGTTTGTTAAAGGCATAAAATTTTTGCCCCAAGCCAACAAAATTGAAAGAATAGTTGCCGACAAAAGCCACCATTTTGTTCTTCCTTTAAGTATGAATAAAGATAAAATAAAAAGGAAGAAAACAATTGCTCCTATATAAACAGGACCCGAAGTAAAAGGTTGTGTGCCCCAATAACAAGGTTGTTGTTTAATAATTTTTCGGGCATTAGGCACATTGTTTTCTTTCAGAACTTTATAAGTCTCTGAATTAGTAGTTAAAGAACCACCAGAAGCACCCCCTTTAAAATTTGGTATTAAAAGAGTGAGCGTTTCATCAATTCCGTAACTCCATGATGTAGCATAGTCTTTATCTAAACCCGAAGTTTTGTTTTCTTTATCTGCAGAGAGCTCAGATTTTCCTCTGGTTGAATACTTGCTGTATTCGTATGTTAGCCATATGTTGCTAATGTTACTCCCAATAGCCAATATTGCTGCTATTATTAGTACGCCAAGCGTTTTAAAAAATTGTTTTAAAAATTTATTCTTATATGAATATATGAATTGAACAATGCCAAAAATTAAAATTATTAGCCCTGAATAATATGTTATTTGTAAATGATTTACTAATAATTGTAAAGCAAAAAATATTGCAAAAATTATGCTTCCTATATACAGATTTTTTTTAAAGGCATAATACACTCCGGCAATAATAACCGGCATGTATCCAATAGCTATAACTTTAGTAGTATGCCCGGCAGCTATTATTATAAAAAAATAGGATGAAAATCCATATGCCAATGAACCAACAATACTTAACCAAGGGTTTACACCAAAAAGTAGTAATGCTATATAAAAACTGAGGAAATAGAGAAAAATAAAATTTGCAGGGCGTGCTCCATTATTAAAACTAAAAAAATAATGAATGTATTTAATAAAACTTTTTGTTGTAGGATTGGATGTTAAATAAGTTGGCATTCCTCCAAACATACTGTTTGACCAGAGTACGTTTTCTCCGGTTTCTTTTTTATAATCTCTAAGTTCTTTCGACATACCATAATAATTGGTCATGTCTGATTGTTTTATTTTTTTACCTTCTAGCAAAGGCGTAAAATATGTAAACGAAAGAGTTAAAAATAGAAGTACTGCTACAATATGAGGAATAATTTTTTTAAAAGAAATATTTGTCATGATTATAATAAGTTTAAAATAAATTATCTTTGCTTTTTGCAAACTTAATTTTTTTTATGCAATATTTGAATATTATTTTTCAAAAGTTTTAATTTTAAAATATATTTCATTGGGGATAATTCAGAGACAAACAATTAAGGGTAGTATATATTCATACATTGGGGCATTTATTGGGTTTGTTAATGTCGGCTTACTTATACCCAAAATATTTTTAACAAATCAGGTTGGATTAACTAATTTATTACTTGCAATATCAATAATCTTGATTCAATTTGCAGGACTTGGTGTTAATAGTGTTACTACTCGACTTTTCCCTTATTTTAGAAACGATAAAAACAATAATAATGGTTATTTATTCATTGCTTTAATAGTGACATTAATAGGTTTTTGCTTGGCTTTGTTAGCGTTTTTTATTTTTACCCCTTATATTATTGAGCAAAATGTAAATAAATCGCCTCTTTTTGTTAAATATATATATTATATAATCCCTTTAACTTTTTTCACCCTTATTTTTAATGTTTTAGATAATTATAACAAAGTTTTGTATGATGCTGTTTTTGGTACATTTTTGAGAGATTTTGTTTGTCGAATATTGAATTTTGTTATAATACTGTTTTTTGCTTTTAATATTATTGATTTTGATAAATACGTATTGTTATACGTATTAGTTTATAGTTCTCCGGCTTTTTTTATTACCGTTTTACTCTTGAAGAGAAAGCAGTTTAATTTAAAACCCAACTTGTCTTTTATTACTCCTGAATTGAAGAAGATGATGATTAGTGTTGCTTTTTTTGGTTTGCTGACAGGGTTTAGTGCAATGGCAATAGTAAATATTGATAGGTATATGATAAATTCAATGATAGACCTTAGTGCAACAGGTATTTATTCAATCACATTCTTTTTTGGTACATTAATAATAATTCCTGCTCGTTCATTACGTAAAGTGTCATCTGCAATTATTGCCGATGCATGGAAAGAAAAGGATGTAAAAACAATTAATCAGGTTTATTTTAAAAGCACAATTAATCAATTAATTATTGGGTCGCTACTTTTCATTGGTATTTGGGCAAATATTAATAATGTTTTTCAATTTTTGCCATCAGACTATCAGTCAGGTAAATATGTGATTTTATTTATTGGTTTATTAAATTTATTTGATATGTCGTCAGGGGTAAGTGGTTCAATTATTTCAACTTCGAGAGACTACAGAATTTTGACATATTTATTAGCCGCTTTTCTTGTATTGGTGGTTGTTTCAAATTTAATTTTTATTCCAATATTTGGAATTGTTGGAGCAGCTTTGGCTTCTTTAATATCTAACTTTTTATTTCTTTTTTCTAAGTATATATTC
>JAGGYO010000289.1 GCA_021162505.1 bacterium | reverse complement strand
TTTATAATTTATTTTATATTGGTGCTATTTTTCAATTTTTCTACTTTTTCTACCACCGTCCTCAGTCCCGATTGAAAAACCTGTGAAATTAGGCGTTATGAAAAACGGGAAAAATAGTTAACGCTGGGCGGGAATTTTAATTGTTGTTCACCATATAGGCAATAATTTCCATTTTCCCTTGATATAAAGCGATAAAAAAGTTATAATAAAAATTAAATGATGAGGTAAAATTATGAGAAGAAGCAAATATTATATTCCAACACAAAAGGAAATACCACAAGATGCCGAGATAAAATCACATATTATTATGATAAAAGGCGGTTATATTAGAAAATTATCCGCAGGAATTTATACACTTTTGCCAATTGCTCAGAAAATAATGATAAAGATTGCCAATATAGTAAGAAAACATATGAATAACGCCGGGTTTAGTGAATTGGTAATGCCCATTGTTTCTCCAAAGGAGCTATGGGAAGAGACCGGCCGTTATGATATTTACGGCAAAGAGATGATGAAATTCAATGACAGACATAAAAGAGAGTTCGTCTTGGGCCCGACACATGAAGAGATCATTACCGATCTTGTGAGGAAAACGGTAAAAAGTTATAAGGAATTACCCCTTGGCTTATATCAGATCCAAACTAAGTTCAGAGATGAGATCCGCCCGCGTTTTGGAATAATGCGAGGGAGAGAATTTTTGATGAAAGATGCTTATAGTTTTGACTCCACAAAAGAGCATGCCGTTACAACATATAAAAAAGTAGAGAAAGCATATAATGATATTTTTTCAGAAATGGAACTTGAATTCTCTGAAGTTGCCGCTCAATCCGGACCTATTGGCGGAGATACATCAAAAGAATTCATGGTGCATGCAGATGTGGGAGAATCTATCATATTGAAATGCGAAAAATGCGGATATGTATCTAATAATGAAAAAACAGAACTTGTGGAAATAAAAAATGAAAAAGAAGTTCCAGCCCCCATGGAAGATATTGAGACTGTGAACATAAAAACAGTGGAAGCTGTTTCGGGATTCTTAAATGTAAATAAGAGCAAAATTGTAAAAACAATACTGGTACGAGCCGCGGATAAATTTATTGCTGTATTATTAAGAGGTGACCGTGATCTTAATATGGATAAATTAAATAATATACTTGGTGTTGATGCCAGCGAACTTGCTTTGGAGAAGGATTTTGTAAAATTGAACCTGCCTTCCGGATTCATTGGTCCTTTTGAATTACCTATTAAAGATATTTATGCAGATATATCGGTAAAAGATCTTTGCAATTTTGTTATTGGAGCAAATAAAAAAGACCATCATTTTAAAAATGTCAATATTGGAAGAGATATTAATATAGATAAATATTATGATCTTTCATTTGCAATAGAGGGTGATAAATGTCCTAAATGCGGTGGTTCACTTGATAGTTTCCATGGGATTGAAGTTGGACATATCTTTATTTTAGGAAATAAGTATTCAAAAAGCATGAAAGCTTTCTTTGTGGATGATGCCGGCAAAAGACAAAATTTTGAAATGGGTTGCTATGGTATTGGTATTGGCAGAACAATGGCTTCTATTATTGAACAAAAATACAGCAAGGAAAAGGGTATGTACTGGCCCCTTTGTGTTGCACCTTGTGATATTGATATTCTTCTTCTGAATACATCAGATGAAGCATTGGTAAAGGTTGGCGACGAACTTTATAATGAACTGGGTAAAACGGGAATTGATACAATAATTGATGATAGGAATATAAATGCAGGTGTAAAATTTGCAGAAAGCGACCTATTGGGTGCCCCCATAAAAATAGTTATTGGGAGAAAATACTTGGAAAATAAAAAATTTGAAGTAGTGTATAGAAAGAATAATGAAAAGCAATTTATGGATCATGATACACTAATTAAATATATTAAAGAAATAATTGGCATAAAAATTTGAAAAAAGAATAAAAAAAGTTATAATTAAAAATGGAGGTTACTATGAGAAAGATATTTGTGCTTTTATTTATATTTACGACTGTAATGATATTTTCCACTACTACATTTGATATTGATGTTGCAGACGGGACATATTCGGGATTGGTCTATAATTGCAAATTTGAAAATAGTATTGTATTTGACCTTAAAAATGATACATCGGATTATTCCATAAGAATTGATGTTTATTCATTGCAGGGGAAATACCTTTTTAATATTTGTGATAAAAAGCCCGTAAGTAATAAAGTTAGCTGGAATGCTTTGACACCCGATTATCAGCATCTTAAACCCGGTGTTTATTTGGTTTACTTTCAAAAAAAGGATAGCACGGGAAAAGTGATTAAAGAATTTTTTTTACCTTTATTAGCAGCCATTGAATTAAAAAAATAATATGCCGCAATTTTTAGGTGAGATTTTAATTGATTCCGGAGTAATTACCAATGAACAATTAAAACTCGCTTTGGAAATTCAAAAGAACGATGATTCAGAAGGAAAACCACATAAAAAAATAGGAGAGGTATTAGTTGAAAACAAATTTATTACCGAAGAAAAGCTATATCAATTTCTCGCCTATAAATTCAATATGGAGTAT
This sequence comes from bacterium, assembly GCA_021162505.1. Classification (GTDB taxonomy): domain Bacteria; phylum AUK180; class AUK180; order AUK180; family AUK180; genus AUK180. Next base: position 5,318 of record JAGGYO010000289.1, on the reverse strand, counting down.
ATTGACCTCTCATCTTTTGAGGACATACCAAAGAATGTAATAACCCTTGTCCCCGGATCTGTGGCAAAAGAGTTTGGAATAATCCCACTGGAACTATTGGGGAAAATACTTACCCTTGTAATTTCAGACCCTACGGAAAAGGGAAAGATCGAGCAGGATATTCAGTTCAGAACGGGCATGGATATACAGGTCATGCTTGCTCCTAAATCACAAATAACAGACGCTTTGCAGAAATTTTATCAGGATACCTCTCAATTCGAAAGTGAATTAGAGCAAATGGAAACCAATATAATGGATTCTGTTGATTTTGAGGTTGGGGGTGCCGAGGAAGAAGAGAATGAAGATGCTATACAATCCGATCTTGAAAAGTCGCCAATGGTCGCTATCGTTAAAAGCGTTATTATTAATGCGGTAAATAAAGGCGTATCGGATATTCATTTTGAGGTTTTTGAAAAAGAGATCCGCATTAGATATAGACTTGACGGTATTTTAAAAGATGTTTCAGGGCATTTACCTTCTTCTAAAAAAAATGAGGTTACTGCGATCATTAAAACAATGGCAGGACTTCGAATTGATGAAAAAAGAGTTCCGCAAGATGGTAGAATAAAAATGAAGATCCATGGCCGTGAGGTAGATTTTCGTGTTTCTACACTTCCTTGTATACATGGCGAAAAGATCGTTCTTAGAATTCTCGATAAAGGCAATTTGATGCTTGATATGACAAAATTGGGTTTTGAAGAAGAGCAATTAAAGAATTTTACAAAAGCCATTGAAAGTCCATGGGGTATGCTTCTTATTACAGGCCCTACGGGTTCCGGAAAGACCACAACGCTATACTCTGCGCTTTCCAATTTGAATAAGGGCGCAGTGAACATTATGACAGCAGAAGATCCGGTAGAATATAATCTTAAAGGTATTAATCAAGTGCAGATCCATGCCAAAATAGGAATGACATTCAGCGCTGCTTTAAAGGCATTTTTACGACAAGATCCTGATATCATCATGGTTGGAGAGATTAGAGATTATACCGTTGCTGAGATTGCAATTAAAGCTGCTTTGACGGGTCATTTGGTCCTATCAACATTGCATACTAATGATGCCCCATCATCAATTACGAGATTGGTGGATATTGGGATCGAACCTTTTCTTGTAGCTTCTTCCATGGTGCTCGTTATGGCACAAAGATTGGTGAGAAGGGTATGTACTAAATGTGCAGAACCTTATATGCCTCCTGAAGCCGAGCTAAAGAGATTACATTTTACAGAGGAAGAATTAAAAACCGCTAATATTATGAAAGGAACAGGATGTTCTATCTGCAATGGTACCGGTTATAAGGGCCGTCTTGCAATTTATGAGATAATGCCCATCACAGAAGAAATAAGTGAACTGATAACTGCCGGAGCTACCGCAATGGATCTAAAAAAGAAAGCAATGGCAAATGGAATGCATACCTTGCATCAAAGTGCGAGAAATAAATTTTTAAGCGGTCAAACCACCCTTGAAGAGGTATTGAGAGTTACAGGTACAGGTGAAGAAGAATGGAAAATAATGAACAGCTAAAAAATATAGAATCTCATCTTAATCTCGCCTGGGTTTATTTTAAACAGAATATGCTCGATGATGCCTCCGCGGAATTATATGAGGTCTTGAAAATTGATGAAAAAAATATCAGAGCATTGAAATTACTATCGGAATTATTGATCAAACAGGGAAATGTTGACCGAGCAGAAAATGTCCTACAGCAGATTATTGGTATGGAAAAGGATAATTCCGACAATTATAAATTATTAGGTAATTTGCAATTTAAAAAAGGAAAATGGAAAGAAGCGATAAATAATTTCGTCATGTGTATAAAACTTGGTAAAGCCGATGTAGAAATATATTTTAATATTGCAAAGATCTTCAAGTCTATCGGTAATATTCCAAAAGCATTGACCTCTTTAAAGCAGGCATTGAAGCTCGATCATCAGAACAAAGAATTACTGATCTATCTTGGCAATTTATATTTAGAGATAGATGATTATGAAAACGCTGAAATAACCTATGAGAATCTATTGAAACTTGAACCGGAGAACATTGAATATCACAAAAGTATGGGTTCTATTCTCATGCATTTACAAAAGTGGCAAGATGCCATAGTGGCTTATAAAGAAGCCAATGAATTAAATGAAGATGATCTGGGGATATTAAACAATATTGCCATATGCTATTCTAAATTCGGAAAGTATAAAATGGCAATAAAAATATTCAAGTATATTTTGAAAACAGATGATGAAGATTATGAGGTAATGGTAAATTTAGCGGGTATTTATATAAAAATAGGCAGCTTTCAGCAAGCACTGGATTACTATCAGCGCGCCGTAAAATTAAGAAAGAATGATCCCAGAATATTGCTTGCTCTTGGTGTTTTATATGATAATATGGGCAAAAGTGAAAATGCCATAAGGACATTTAGAAAGGTCCTGAAAATAGAAGAAACAAATATAAGCGCAATGTATTATCTTGCTAATCTCTATTTATATGAAGATCGCATGGAAGAAGCAATTGAATATTATAATAAGATCATTGCTATATCAAGCGATTTCATTGAAGCCAGGATCAATTTGGGATTAAGTTATTTAAAAATAAAGGAGTATGAAAAAGCTCTTGGTATATTCAATAAAGTACTGGATGAATATTCTAATAATCAAGTAGCTCTTGACAATAAGAATTTCATAATGAAAATAATTTCAAGTGAAAAATGATATTTACATAAGATTCCAAAACAACTACAATATTTCAGACCTAAAAAAGAATATGGAAATACTTTTGAATGAAAGCGGACTCTGGAATATTTTAAAAGAGAAAAATATTAAGACAATCTTATTGAAACCAAATCTATTGGGAAAATATAATATTGCTTCTGCTGTTGTAACACATCCTGACCTGGTATATGTTATTGCGACCATTTTAAAAGAGCATGGCTATGAGATCGGAATTGGAGATAGTTCGGCTTCTTTTTTTAAGATGCGTTTTCTTTTTTATGATAATGGTTATGGAAAGATTTTTGATGAAAACCTTGCAAAAATGGAAAATTTTGAAATGAAACCCTTTGAAAAGCTCGATCTCAACAATAAGAAAGTATCTCATATTTTTATCGCAAACGCTGTAAAGACCTATGATTTCGTTATCTCATTACCAAAATTAAAGACACATAATATTTCGATTATTACATGTTGCATGAAAAATTATTACGGTATTATTCCTGGAGTAAGGAAATCGCATTATCATCGTGTTTTTCATAGATTTAAGGATTTTAACAGATTTTTAGTTGATATTTATGAAAAGATTCATGCTGATTACTATATTATTGACGGTATCCTTGGTATGGAAGGCGATGGCCCATCAGGCGGTTACCCAAGAAAATTTAATCTTATATCTGCCGGTGAAAATGGTTTACAAATGGATGCTTATTTTCTATTTTTAATGGGCGTTGATGCTATGAAATTGGATTATTTCCAATATGCGAAATCTAAGGGATGCTTCCATGGGTCATCCTTTGAGAGTGTGCATACACCCTTTGAAAAAGGTTACAGATTTGATAATTTCAAATTACCTATTGCAATGAAATTATCCGGTATTACCAATATCCTTCCCGGCTTTCTCTTTGATTTTCTGAAGATCCAACCTGAAATTGATGCGGATAAATGCATATTATGCGGGAAATGTGTAGAGAAATGTCCGGAGGATGCAATGAAACTGAAAAACGAAAAGATCGTAATTGATTATTCAAATTGCATTGCCTGCGGCTGTTGTAAAGAGGTTTGTCCTCAAGAAGCGATCCATATGGAGCAGAACAAACTTATGAAATTTTTTTCTCACTTTTCTTTTCGGAAGAGGTGAATTGCTGGGTTGACGGAGAAGAAAATAAAAAGCAATGGAATACTAAATACTTTCACCGCAGAGGCGCCTGTCTGCGTGCGGACACGCACAGGCAGGCAAAGGACGCAGAGAAAAAAAACATTTGTTTCCGTCATTATGAGCTTTTGAGGTGACTGACTCGCTTGCGTGCTTGGCTCCGAATATTGCGTAGGAATCTCATTTATTTTTTACTACTTCTAAAATTTTACTTGAGTTTTTCTTTCATATGAGAATGACGGGAATAAATCTGAATACGGCGAACTCGATTGTATGGAACTGATTATTCTAAAATTACTTGAAATATTGCCGTAAAATGATTAAAATATAATATACGATTAAAGTCGGAGGAAGTTATGAAGAAAGGAATACAAATTTTATTTATTGCTCTAATTCTCTTATGCAGCGTAAATTCCATTTATTCGGTAGATAGTGTTGACGGAATATTCAATAAATTAGAAGAGAATACGGAACAGATGCAGGATATGGTTGCGAATATCAATCAGACTGTTTTTATGATGGGTAGAAATATTGTTACTATCGGCAAGACCTATATGAAGAAACCCGATCTTATGAAGATGGAAATTACATCACCTCAAAAGCAAACAATGGTCATCAACGCAAAAGAAAAGATGATGTATATAAAGATGGAAAACGGACAGGTTATGAAACAAAAGATGCCGAATACGGAGAATTTCTCAAATATAAGCTTCAAATTTGATAAAAAGAACCTTAAAAAGAATTTCAATATCAGGTTATTGGAGGAAAAAGGCAGCTTGGCAACAATTGAACTGTTACCAAAGGACGAAAAAAATACAATGGAACTTATCCTTACAATTGACACATCAAAGGGTGTTATAACAAAGACAGTTACAAAAGATGAAAAGAGCGGACTTGATATGACGGTTGAATTCTCTGATTTTGAAAAGATAAATAATAAATATTGGATGGCAAAAACGATAGTTACAACAACAAACACAGGTGGAAATAATATGAAGACCATTGTTAAATACTCAAATATCAAGATAAATCAAGGGTTGAAGGATGAAGAATTTAAGATTTAAATACCTTGTTGAAAGGTTAAAAAGTTGAAAAGTTGAAGGTTGAAATGTGAAAGCAGAGAGATTTGAAGACCTAAATGTATGGCAACTTTCACGAGAATTGGTTGTTGAAATCTATAAAATAGCTTCTAATGAGAATTTTAAAAAGGATTATGGTTTAAGCAGTCAAATTCAAAGGGCAAGTGTTTCAGTACTATCAAATATTGATAAAGAAGTGAGTAGTAAGGTGTACGAGGTGGGGGGTGAAGAGAAAAATATAAATGCAACTGAACCTTTCAACTTTTTAACCTTTCAACAAGGTATTTAAATCTTAAATTCTTCATCCTTCAACCCTTGATTTATCTTGATATTTGAGTATTT
>JAGGYO010000056.1 GCA_021162505.1 bacterium | reverse complement strand
TTACTAAATAAGGTTAAAAAGTTCAAGGGTTTACCCAGCACCGTGAAACTGGTGCGGGGTGAAATGTTCAAAAGTTCAAAAGTGACGAAGTCAGGGACAAAGTCCCACATTAGGGACATTACTTTGAACAAAGTGAAAAGTGCGTCCTGATACCTTATGATTTGAGAGCGTTCCCGTAATAATCTCATATTCGAAATGGTTCAGAATAAAATGCAAAGAAAACAGGCGGGACATTCGTTAAAGCCAGGTCGAAGGTCAAAAGTCTAATGTCCAAAGTTAAGAAAAGAAAGAGGAGAAAATTTAAGATTTGGAATTTGGGATAGGTGTTCTGTTTTTAACAGAGGGATCTTTTTTTGTAACACAGTTGCCCTTTGTTCTGAATATTTCATTTCTTTCAACACAGGTTCCGGAAATAATCTATTTTTAACCTTAGACCTTCGACTTTTAATTTAGTATTGATCTATTTTACAATAAATAATTTTGAAATATGGGGGTTGTCCGTTGTGATGATCATTAGATAAATACCTGAGGAAATAGTTTCCAGTGCAAGTGTAAATGTAGTGTCACCCACTTTATTAAGGTCGCTGAAATTGAACCTTTTATTCCCATCAAGATCATAAATGCTGATATCTGTTATCTTCTCATTTGATTCAATAAAAAGTGTCGTATCATTATTAAGATTGAAAGGATTCGGATATATCTTTATCTCAATTGCTGGCGGTTCTGTATTATTATTAGCTGACGGTGTACCGATTACTTCATCGCTGCAAAGTCGTGATAATGGTACACAGTTTTTTGTCAATACACGGTAGTGATAATTTACATTTTGAAGTAAATTAATATTTGTAAAAGTAGTAACGCTGAGGTTTGATGCTATTAAAGATGAGGTTTGTGTGTTTACAGTAGAAATATCCCTGTAAACATCATAGGTAATGCTGTCTGTGTTTTCACTGTCGGTTGCAGCTGACCATGAAAGTGTAATGGACGACGCAGTTGAATTGGTGATGGTCAAATTCGCTATACCTGTAACAGTCCAATCCGGAGCGGTGATATCATCGGTATCACAAGGTCCTAAACCCTTGGGTCTGCCGGCAGCTTCATCTGTATTATATCTTGAATTACTATTGCAATTATATGTCATTATTCTATAATAGTATGTTGTCCCGTTCGCAAGTCCCGTGTCAAGATAAGTAGTACTTGTTAAACCAGTGTCTATTTGTGTGGAAATATTTGGTGTAAAACTCGATAAAGTATCACGATAAAGTGCATATTTTATATTGTTGGGATTTTCGCTGTCAGTTGCATTATTCCAGCTTAAACTTAATTGCCCATCACCAGGTGTAATATTAAGTCCGGCAATACCGGAACTTGTCCAGTCAGGTGCTGTTGTATCAGATGAACTGCAGTTTGGGGATAATAGCCACTCCATTCCGTTCAAAAATGCTTCACCATCACTTCCTTCATCCCAGCCGTAATAAAGATCATCACTAAGATTACCCGTTCCGTCATCAGCAGGGGAGGAATCACCAACTGCACAAACTTTACCGCTACCATACTCAGCTGTAGCGAACATTATATAATTATGTGAAGAGTCCTGCCAAATATGACCTTCGGCAGTAGAATTATTTAAGGTGTTTAAAACAATTGCAGCTCCTTTATGAAATGCAAACGATAACACATTGCCGTGAATACCGTGTATTATTGGATCGCTGGAATCTGAAGAAACTCGTGTTGAGTTATATGTAAAATTATCATTATTTTCATCATCAACCTGAAAATGCATTCCAAAATATTGATTGATACCAAGATCATTCCAAATATGCGGTGAATCCCAACCGCTACCATTCCTATCAGATGTATCATGATCAGCAACAATGAATAATCCGCCTCCATTATTAACAAAATTTAATATAGCGGTCTTCTCAGAAGAAGTAAATTGATATTGAGGTTCACAAACAACAAAGATATCGTAGTAGGAAAGATCGTAATCATTATAGTTATCACCATAGGTTATTCCGTAAGAAGTAGTTAATGTATGACAGGTATGTCCTCCGAGATACATCCCATAACCCCATGCTGAGATGGCACCATCCCAATCACTTTCAGAACTGGGATTAGAAGGGCTTGGTACAGGGTAATTTCTGTCAATGACCCAATCCGCATTGCTTGCTGTTTCGGCTTTTGTATAATCAAATAAAATATTTGCTGAAAATATTGTCACAGAGAACAATCCAATAAGTACAGTTAAAAAAAACTTTTTCATTCCTTATTATACCAAAAAATGTAAAAATGGGGACGGGGGTTCACTTTTTCACTTTTTAAAAAAATTTGAATTTTTTTATTTATTTTGTATAATAACATCATGGCAAGGAAAGCAAGACTTGATATTAAAGATCATTATTACCATATTATAGGGAGAGGTCAAAGAAAAAACCCAATATTTTTTTCACCGGCGGATAAATTATCTTTTTTAATAATCCTTGTTAAAACTCTTTTAGAATACGATATTAAATTATATGCTTTTTGCTTGATGACCAATCATTTTCACCTACTAGTTTATCGATCAAATGATTCCTTATACAAATTTATGCTATCTTTAAATTCCAGATATGCTATTTATTTCAACAAAAAATACGGAACGGTAGGACATGTATTTCAAGGTCGGTATAAATCTTATATTGTTTTAAATGAGAAGTATTTATTGAACATTGTTCAATATATACATATGAATCCAGTAAAAGCCGGAATGGTTAAAAATCTTGAAGATTATAAATTCTCGAGTTATTTATTTTATAAAAATGGAACTAATGTTGGTGTGCCTGTGAAAAGAATTGATAATTATGAAGATGAGAAGAATATTCATGATTCTTATTTCGAAACATATAAAGATGCAATTGGAAATGAAGAGAATTACAACTTATTCGAAAAGAGAAAAAAAACGATCAGTAAGGGAAAATTTTCAGAAAGAAGAAAAAGAACAAGCAATATTAACAAAGACTTAGAAGGATTTTTAAATAAATACGGATTGACAATAATTGATTTAAAAAGCATCAAATGGAATAGAACATATAGTAATATGCAAAGGAAAATTGTGAAAGAATTATTTATTATGGGGTATTCTCGTTCAGATATAGCCCGTGTTTTTGAACGAGCGAATTCTTGGGTTACAAAAGTTTTAAAACAAGTTGATGAGAATAAAAAAAAGTGAAAAAGTGAACCCCCGTCCCCATATAGCTTTTCTTGAATTTACCGGGCAGGGTGGAATACATCAATATTCTGCTAAATATGTTGATGAATTGTCAAAAGCCGGCATTCCCTCCATACTCATAACTTCAAAAAAATCAGAAATGCACTTAAAATATGGAAAAAAATATGAAATTGAACCTTATAGCGGTATGATGAAAATTGCTTTTTATGTGAAAAAGCTTTTAAAAAGAAATAGAAAGCCGGCAACTCAAAAAGGTATAAATAATGTAAAAACCGGAAATCACAACTCCCTTAGAGGCGTTAAATCTTTGTGGAAAAAGATCCTAAATATCTTGAAAAAAGAAAGGATCAATGTTTTGCATATCCAATGGTTGTGGGATTATTATCCCGAACAGTTCTATTATCTTGAAAAGATCAGGAAAATGGGCATAAAAATATTTTTTACATTTCACAATTGGGCACCTCATAGTGGAATAAATGCTTATATTGTGGATTTCTATGAGAAATTGGATGAGCATATAGATAATTTTTTCACACACTCTGATTATGATAAGGTAATGATAGAAAGAAATTACAAAATAAAAAGCAATAAAGTACATTTAATGAAAATGGGAAATGTTCTGGAATTCAAAGATATTAAAAAAGATAGGAATCCTTATTTAACGCTACTTTTCTTTGGGTATATAAGACCCTATAAAGGATTAGAAGAATTTTTATCTTTTTATAATAACAATAATTTTGATCTTCATTTAAAAATAGTCGGTAATATCGAGAAAGATAGGAAAAGTGTAATTGAAAAATTGGTCAATAATAGTAAGAACAAGGATAAAATTTCATTGAAGCTTGGTTATGTTCCAAATGAAGATATTCCTAATATCTTTCGTGATATTGATTTCCTGATCTTGCCATATAAAGAGGCAACACAATCCGCGCTGATCTCTTTATCATATTCTTTGCACACCCCTGTTATTGTATATGATGTCGGTGGCTTATCGCAAAATGTTAAAAATAGTGAAACGGGTTTTATAATTAAAACTCCTTTTAAGGAAAATTTCAAGGATCTATTTTCAAATAATTTAATTGAAAAGAGAGAGTTGCTATCTAATAATGCCTATGAATACTACCGTAATGACATGAGTTGGCCCGCAATTTTGGAAAAATATAAAAATTTTCTTGACTTAAAATTTTAAGATGTTATTATAAGAAAAATAATGGAGGTTGCTATGAATAAAAGAGATTTGGTATCAATAAAAGATTGGACGGAAAAAGAGATAGAGCATTTGCTTTATACAGCCGAAAAAATTAAGGGTTATCAAAAAACCAATGTTGAATTTCACCCTTTGGCCGGTAAAACATTGGGAATGATGTTTGCAAAATCTTCTACAAGAACAAGAATATCCTTTGAAGTAGGTATGTATCAATTGGGAGGATATGCATTATATCTTGACACCAAAAGGAACTTACAGACGGGTCGTGGAGAGACAATTGAGGATACTGCAAGGGTAATGTCGGGATATTTGGACGGGATCATGATAAGGACATTTTCACATGATGATGTTCTGAAACTTGCAGAGTATTCCACTATTCCGGTTATAAATGGTTTGACGGATCTTCTACATCCCTGTCAGGTATTAACTGATATTTTTACATTCTATGAGGAAAGAGGAAATGTAAAAGGTGCAACGGTAACATATGTGGGAGATGGCAATAATATGGCTCATTCATGGCTTTATGGTGCTGCAAGGACTGGGATGAATCTCAATATTGCTTCACCCAAGGGCTATGAAGTCAATAAAGAAATATTTGAAGATGCAAAAAAGATCGCAGGAAATAATAATTGCACATTAAAATTATTCACAGATCCTGTTGAAGCGGTAAAGGATGTTGATCTGGTATATACCGATGTTTGGGCTTCAATGGGCCAAGAAGAAGAACATGATGCTCGAGTAAAAATATTCAAGCCATATCAAGTGAATAGAGAGCTCATAGACCATGCGGATAAGGATGTATTGGTAATGCATTGTTTACCGGCACATCGGGGAGAGGAGATCACGGATGATGTTATTGATGATGCAAAGCATTCCGTAGCATTTCAGGAAGCAGAAAATCGTCTTCATTTACAAAAAGGAATTTTATATCTATTGATGAAATAATATGCGTATTGTTCTACAAAGAGTAAAGAAAGCATCCGTTAAGGTAAACGATGAAATTATCGGTGAAATAGGCAAAGGATATCTCCTTTTGGTGGGTTTTTGCAAAGATTTCAAAGAAGAAATGTTAGGGTATTTTGTGAACAAAATACTAAATCTTAGGGTTTTTGAAGACGATAAAGGAAAAACCAATCTGAGCATTAAAGAAATAAATGGTGAAATATTAGTCGTTTCCCAATTCACTCTATGTGCAAAAACCAAAAAAGGAAGTCGCCCTTCCTTTGATCTTGCATTAAAGAAGGACCTTGCAAAAAAATATTATAGTGAATTTATTGAATTGTTAAAGAAGAAAAAGATTGTTGTAAAATCAGGGATATTCGGAGAATATATGCAAGTTCAGCTGATCAATGATGGACCCTTTACAATAAATTTGCAAAAATTTGACAACGATACTTGACAAAGAAAACAAAAAGTATTATAATACAGTATCATATGACAGGAGGCAGAATGTGAAAAGACCCTTACTAGTTATTTTGTTGTTTGTACTTGGTATGGTCACCATCTTTGCAGGTACTACGGGTACCATTATGGGATTCGTCCTTGACAAAGATACAGGTGTGCCAGTTGAGAGTGCAAAGGTTACCGTCGTGGAAACAGGACTTTCCACTGGTACGGATTCATCCGGTCTATTTTTAGTTGCCGGACTTGCAGTGGGACAATATTCCCTATTAGTTGAAAAACTTGGTTATCAATCTGTATCTATTCAAGATATTTATGTATCTTTGGATCAGACCACAACACTCAGTGTTGAACTAAAATCTTCACCGGTAGAGATCAAAAACCCAATTATTGTTACAGCATCAAGATTACTTGTTAACAAGGATCAAATAGGTGCCGTTACAAAGATCGATCATTCTATGATCATTGATATGTCTTCAAGGGATATCTTCAGAGCAGCGCAAATTGCTCCCGGAGTTGTTACAAATGAAGACGGTCAAATGAAGATCAGAGGAACGAGAGAAAGTAATACAACTTTCCTGCTTGACGGTCTTTCAATTATGGATCCATTCCATAATACATTTGGTTCTGTAATTAATGCCAAATCCATTATGGGTGAGGTTGATGTTATTACAGGTTCTTTTGATGCCGAGTATGGTAATGCACTCGGTGGTGTAATAAATACCGTTTCTGCAACACCTGAGACCAAGAAATACAAGGTCATGGCAAGCGTGAATACAGCTAAAGCCATTCCCGACTTGTTCGGTGATGTTGAAAGGTATAGAAAGCTTGGTGAAGAAGAATATAATTGGGATATTGAAGGTCCTGCACCGTTTATTTTTAAAGATAAATTAGGTTTTATTTTTACAGGTCAGGTATTCCTTGCCAATTGTTCTACACATTCGGGCTATCAAAATGATAAATATGAAGAATTTCATGATTATCATTTAAAACTTGATTATAAGATATCACCTACCGATAGATTGTCCTATCATACGCAATATGGATTTGCATGGATAAGATTATCACATAGATATGCAGATCTTACCGGTTGGCCGGTACAGCATCAATCCAATAGATTTCATCATTTGCTTTATAATAGGTCCATAACATCCGATACATATTTTAAATTAGCATTATCCTGGTTCAATTCAGGAATTGATTACGGTGCTCATGCTATTGATAATTCATCTGGCGAACCAGTTGATTTGATAAATGATGTAAAACCAATAGATGAGATCGGTGAAGGCGATTTTTGGGCTCACCAAAGATCAAGATCGGTTAATAGTGAGATCAGATTTGATCTTTCATCAGATCATTATACCGGACATAAGATTAAAGGAGGATTTGATATTCAAAGAATCCATACGGATCTTCTTTGGGCAGTGTTTCTCTTAGATCCGTGGTATCTTGACCAAGCATGGTTTAATGCTGGATATCCATTTCCTGTTTACTGGTATCTTGAAAATCATATCCATGAATACTATCAGACAAACGGAT
>JAGGYO010000098.1 GCA_021162505.1 bacterium | reverse complement strand
AGTTGAGGACAGATTATTATTATTGGAAACAACTTTGAATAAATTTAATTTAAAGAACCAAAATAAGAACATGTTTTCTAAATATGATAATATAAATTCTGCATTAATTATTGCCCGGATAATGGCAAGTAATAATGTGGAAGAAATTGTGTCTGATAGTATATATATGAAATTTGCATCAGACAGGGAATTGTCTGATTACGAGACGGTAGAAAAAATAATAGAATTGGGAAAAAAATACATTGAGACACTTAAGTCATTATAAAATAACTAAGAGATTTATTCACATAATTATTAAAATAAAGAAATTATGAATATTAAAATATTAGTTTTAATAATGATTGTTCTGCTTGTTTCTGTAAGTTGTACACGGGACGAGTTACAAAATGACAATTGTGACCAGTTAATCGATGAACCGTATAATTTCCCTGTGAAGCCTGGAGATCCGGAATGGAGTAACCTGGAAACTGACGAGGAAAGATTTAATGCTGTACAAATTCCTGAATCAATTTTAAAATGTTTAACTGATGAGGCACTGTTACAAACATGTATTGATTATCCATTATATTTTTTTTTCACAGCAAGCTCCGATACTGATCCATCAACAGGATTTGAAAAGTTTTTAGTTAAAAAGTTTAATGGTTTACAGGAATTATTTGAAAGGAAAAATATTGAAACGATTTTATTAGACCGTTACATCGCTGAAGATATGTATTCTTTCGTTGAAAGATATAATATATTCAGGCTTGAATATTTCTACATGTTTCTGTTAAGAGAAAGCGTAATTTCTGAATGGAAAGAAGGCCAGGTATATGATTTTATTAAACATTCGCTTGATAAATATGATACTATTAAAAAAGAATCCCCTCCATATATTCTTCGTTACAGCGGTGTTGAGCTTATCATCACTTATTTAATGGCCAGAGTGATGTTATATCATAAATTCCAACCTTTTGTTGATTATTATAATTCAATGGGATTTACTAATGAGGCTTTGGTTCCACTTGATAAAAGAGTTGAATATGCCAGGTTATTTATTAAACAATAATTTTTATTCCTAAGAAATGAAAAAATATTTTTTATTATTCGTTATGGGGAAAGTACTAATATACATTAATATTTATTCCCAATATGATTCGGTGACAATATATACACCTAAGGGACATGAAATTTCTGCTGAAGTACTCACCGATCCAGATTATGACTATACACAACATCAAAAAGATTCAATAAAGGCTTTTTGGCTTGATTATTACGATTATAGGATAACATTTATGGCTGAAGCTACAAGAAGCTATAATTGTCACGGTTATGCATGGAGTGTTTCTGAAGGAGGAGATAATGTTGTGATTAAAACTCCTAATGATGATATATATTGGACAAATGGAAGTTATAGAGAAATTTCTCCTGAAACAAACGCTAAAGTTGCTTTTCTTGAAACTGCTGATCATTCTGCAATTAGAACTTCTCAGAAAAATATTTTAATTTCAAAATGGGGGTATGTATGCAGATTTAGACATCATGTAGATGATTGTCCATACACTCCAAAGACTGGTCTTAAATATTATAAATTAGATCCACATATGACAGGAAGCACAAGTGTTCTATGTTATAATGTACAGAGAACTTTCGATACTGATATAACCCATATGCCACCGGGCACATTAACGTGGACAAAAGGTCCTTACATATCCTATGTTAGTGGAGCAGGTACTCCTCACTATACAGTTAAAGGCGGCGATAATGGAAGCAGTTATGTGAAACTCCAAATTAGTACTCCATCTGGTTTCACCTGGTCAAACTATAAATATTTTTGGTCCGGAAAACCAATAATAACAAATCAAAAGGTTGATGGGAGTTATTACTATCCCGGATTTCAAATTTGTCCCGGCAATCATTATCTTAGTGTTACTCCTGTTGGTGATGGCGCTGGTACGGCGACATGGACCGTACCCCCCGGGATTACATACTGGGTTGGTTATAATACATTAGACTTTACATTTCCATCCAGTTGGAGCAGCATTTCAATTTCAGTCAGATCAGCCAACACCTGTGGTACCGGGCCTAACTCTAGTTTTTATTTAACTAAAAAGTATTATGGATGCGGCCGTTTATATGGAATAACTTTATATCCAAATCCGGCTTCGGATAATGTAACTATTACAATGATTGAAAATCTACCTTTGATAGAATACAGTGATTCTAGTATAAACAATTTGGCTATTATTGATGTTAAAGCTGACGAACCAACCACTTATACAATCCGTATCTATAACAGCCAAAGTATTCTGTTATCCACTTGGACCAGAAGTGGTAAGAGCTTTAATATACCGTTAATCAACATGCGCGATGGTACTTATATAATAGAAGTTAGCGATGGCAAAAACAGTTATCGCCAGCAACTATTTGTAAAACATAACTAAAATCACTTTATACCCTATCAAGGATCACTTCTTTGATAGGGTATTTAAAATCTAATCGAATCCATATTTACAAAATGGCCAACTGTAGCAGCCATACACATTTGCAATTTTGCTCAATATCTCCGCACAATCCAAAAAATTGCAAAAGAGTATGGCTGGCACATCCCAAAAACCCTCCCATAAAAACCTTTTCCAATTTGGAGTTCTAATATAAGTTTCTAGTAATGCTATTTTAATATTGTCCTTAAAACCTTGACATAGACGAAAAATTTCCCCTTTTATAGTTGCTAACAAAGGCTCATAGTGCATGCCGCTATTAGCTGTATACATGACAGTTACTATAAATAACAAAAAATAATATCAATCAGAAAAATACGTTAAATTTATGCGGCACGCACCATAGCCCAACCGTTAGCTTGCATACTTTTAATTTTGAAAAAAGGTTATTAAATACTATAAGCCAATAAATATGAGAAAAATATTTATTTCATTATGCATACTTCTTTTTTACTGTTCTATTTTACATGGCATTTCTCAATATTATGAAAACGATTCAACAACTCAAGCATTTTTAAAAATATATTTACAACAACAAGATAGTTTAATTAAAACTATTTCAAGTATTCCTCGAAATAACAACCAATCTTTTAAGGATCTTCAAAAAATAATTCATTCAGAAACATCAAAAATTGATTCATTAATAAAGAGTCTAGATTTATTAATAAATTCAAATAATCAAAACAGTTATTT
>JAGGYO010000265.1 GCA_021162505.1 bacterium | reverse complement strand
TAGGAAAAGCAGTTAGAGATTTGAGGTTAGCACCATTAAAGATGAAATTTCTAACGGGGTTAGAAATCAACAAATCCATTAAGTTCTCCTTTAAAAATCTTCTCACCCATTCTCGCGTATTATTACTCTTTTTTATTTCAATGTCAAATATTTTTTGTATTTATCTTTATCTTTTCGAGTATTTAGAGATTTAAGAATCTGTATTTTAAAATATCTTTCAATCCATACATTTTTTAAATAGTTTTGCGGGAGAATGATAGTAATTTTTACATATAAAATTATAATGGTTATTAATAAGTATTAACCGTAAATTCTTATATTCGAATATGTTAATAACACTTTATTATTGGGAATAATTTACAGATTTAAGAATTTTAGATAACCCTATTCCCTTGATTTTTGTCCATACTTTTTAAATTTTCTCTTGACTTATTATGATATTTTTATTACAATTTCGTAGGAGGGTATTATGAAAGAAAGAAAAAATCTGTTTTTTATTTTATTGGGACTCTTTTTAATCCTAATAGCTGGATGTATAGGAAAAAGTACTAGGACTTTCGGTCCTATTACTTTGAGTATTTCAAGCAGTCAGGAACCAATTATTCAGGGAAATTCTGTAACCTTAACTGCATCAATGGGATATGATAATTATTCATGGGAAATAACATCTACTAATCCCTATAATTGTACATTTAAGAAAACAGGCGCTGATAGGGCTTTTCTTATTACTACTTATCAAAATGCGGTAGAAACCTATCCAATGTCCTTTAAGATCACCGATAGCAAGGGAAATATAGGGGAACGAAAATTTATTATTACAAAAGCACCTGTTGAATTAAATCATTATACTCATTCCTATTCATACAATTATTTTGATGATGAGGTTCAGGCCTGGAGTACTACTGATCATATATATATTTATGTATCTCCCCAACTAATGCCTGATTTTGATCATTGGTTCATAGAATCAGGACCAGGCATCATTACAAATATTCATTCCAATGAAACCACTTTTTACAGTAATGGTAATGGTTCCTATGGGTTGACAACAATTTACGCCATTGGTGCTAATGGTAACCGTTCTCTTAAAGCCGGAATAAAGGTTACTACTTCACAAAGTTATCCTTCTACGGCAATTTATGATGGTCATATCGAAAGGAATATCAGTGCGGGAACATATACGAGGGTAATCGATCTTGCCTATGGTCAAATAAGCGTTGATAGCACATACATTCGAAGAGCTTTTTATAGTTTTCACATTCCAAGTAGTATTCATATAATGTCATCATATTTATATTATTCCAAGCAAGCAGTATCTCCAACAACAAGTTTTGATAATGATACCACATATATGAAATACATTGGTAAAAATATTTGGAGTTCAGGCTCATATACCGATCATCAGATCTTTGATAGTCTCAATGGTACACCACCAAGCAACGCTGCATTCTTTCCATGTAGTAACAGTATTAATACCGGAATGTGGAACTATGTTTACTTCGATAATACCTTTATAATAGATGTAATCCAGAGTTGTACTGGAAGCTATTTTGATATAGGTTTTAGGTGGGGGGTAGAAAATACTTCACAAGCAGCAAAATCGTGTTCAATAAGTACTGGTGAAACCGCCTCATACCGCCCTTATCTATCTATAAAGTATTACTAAAAATAACAGGAGCAAAAGCATAATAGCTTTGTAGTACACTAAGAAAGACAACTGTTTCTCTTCGGTTTAATACGACAAACGATCAAAGGTTTACCCAGCACAGTGAAACTGGTGCGGGGTGAAATGTTCAAAAGTTCAAAAAATGTTGTACTAAGTACTGAGTCATTGGTACTAAGTGGAGAAACTAAATACTTAGTACTGGATACTGCATACTGTTTTTCAACCGTCCATTGTTTTTCTTCCTTGATTTTTTTTCAAAAAGTGATATAATTTTTTTAGAGGAGGATTTATGAAGATCAAACCTTTCAAAATTTTTATCATTGTACTGTTCGCTTCTTTATTGATATTCAATTTTTCCTGTAAACAAAATGGGAAACAGCGTAAACCAAGAAAAATTGTAATATTAAAAAAAAATGCTAAGGAAAATAAGCAGTCCCTGACACAGGGAGATTCATTTACTGAAAGAGTTACGAAGGAAACCCATCTTTCAAACCTTTTTTCCTATAATGAATTTCCGGGCTATATTTTAATTTCCTTTAAGAACAATAAATGGGATATAAACCAAGTTCAAAAAGAAGTTAAGATAACTCCTAAAACACCGTTTACCATTACAAAATCCGATAATACACATGCACATATTGTTTTTAAGAAAGCATTACTTGCTAAAAATCAATATAATGTGAATTATAAGGATAGTTCAGTAGTATTTATCACTCCTGATTTTTCTGTGGGATCCATTGATCAGAGCGGATATAAAAAACCTGTTTTTGATATTACATTCAACCAACCAGTAGATTATAAAGATCTTATTTCCGCGTTAAAAATTACGGGGAATAACAGAAATGTAAATTTTTCAGTACTTACACACGGTAGATCCAAAACACATAGATTAAAGGTGGCAATTTACAGCAAAAGTGAGTTGACTTTTACGATCAAGGACCTTTTTAATTCTTATCATAATAATAAAATAGATGATTACGCTACTGTTAAATTATTTACTTTTCACACCTACCAGCTCTATGCCTATAATGCCAATTTTAAATCAAGGGAAGATGGCTTTGATCTTATTATCAAGTTTAGGGAAGATGATGAAACCGGAAAAGAAAGATATAAATACAGAAGATGGCGATATGTGCTGCCTGATATTGATATAAATGATTTTAAACATTATTTGAAGATCGAACCAAGAGTAAGGTTCGCAATAATAAAGCTCAAAGATTTTTACAAGATCAAAGCGGATTTTAAACCCAATACAAAATACACGATCACCGTAAAGAAAGGATTAAGAGCAAAAAACGGTAAGGTTCTTTTAAAAGATTTCAAATATTCTAATTCTCTTGGAAATTATCGATCATCCATTAAAATCCTTTCAAAAGGGCATGTCATACCAAAAATCTATGAAAATAAAATTGCCGTTAAAACATGTAATATTGATAAAATGAATATTATGTTAAAACAAATTTATCCGCAAAATATTATATTTTGGCTCACGAGTAATAGAAATTATGTGAACAGGAATGTTTCTGATGAACTTTATAGAAAAGAAATGAAATTAAAATCTCCGAAAAATCATTCGGTTATTTCATATCTTGATCTCAATACAATATTACCCAAAGATAAAAAAGGAATTTTTTATCTTGAGCTTCGTGAAGATTATAATACAAAGGATGCCATTGAATTGGTCATTAGTGATCTGGCAATTAGTGCAAAAAAGGGGAATGGTAAGCTTCATGTTTATGTCCACAGTTTTGTGAAACTCACACCCATTGCAAATGCAAAGGTCAAATCATATTCGTATAGTAATAAACTTCTAGAAGAAAAAACGACGAATATTAACGGAGAAGCAATTTTTTCAAATACAAAATCCTATGCAATTATTGTTGAGAAGGGAGATGATCTCAACTATTTACCTCTTGATGAACCAAAGATTGATCTTACCGAATATGATGTTTCAGGTGAAAATTATAATAATGAATATGAATATAAAGCGTATGTTTATACTGATAGGGGTGTTTACCGACCTAATGATAAGGCAAATATAAGTATTATAATCAGGAATAATGAAAAAATGGCTCCGGTAGAACAATTTCCACTGCGAGTAAAGATATTCAATGCATTGAACAAAGTCATTTATAATAAAACAGTGAAACCAAATAATGTTGGAATGGCAACACTGACAAAACAATTTTACAATACACCGAGTACGGGAAAATACAGGGTGGAGGTTTTTCTTAAAAAGGACCGTATTGGAAATGGATTTTTTAATGTTGAGGAATTCACACCGGAAAGGATGAAGGTTACAATTGATGCAGATAAGGATATATTCATTGCAAATGACAATATTGATGCTACTTTGAAAGCCATGTATCTTTTTGGAGCCAGTGCAAAGAGTGAAAAATACGAAGTGGAATACAGTATAATCCCCTTCGATTTTAAATTTCCCGATATAAAAAATTATAAGTTCGGTCAATATTTTCTCAATACACCACACTCAACCTATATATCAACAGAAAAGGGGAAACTCAATAAGAAGGGGGAAAAAGATCTAAACATTTATCTTTCTTCGAATAATATTAACATTAAAAGTCCTGTTAAATTAAGATTATTCGCTTCGGTATTTGAAGCAGGAAGCGGAAAAACCACAAAGGGATATAAAACATTAAAGATCCTTCCGCAAAATTATCTCATTGGTCTCAAATGTGATGATGCTTATGCATATTACCATAAACCAATTGATATTAGTGGAATTATTGTAAACAGTAAAGGCAAAAAAAGCGATAAATTAAAACAGGTTCACCTTGAATTATTGCGTGTGGACTACGATTGGTATTATTACTATGATGATTATGACAGCGAATACGATTGGAAGTGGGTTCCATATACATATTCAGAACAGGCGAAGGTCGTTGATGTTAAAAATGGTAAATTTTCCTACTCCTTTACACCTGATAGCTACTGGGGAGGGTATATTGTAAAAGCAACGGATGATGATAATAAGATCATAAGTGAGGTTTTCCTTCCTGCGCAATGGGAGTGGAGATATTCAAGGTATACACATAGAAGATCATCACAATTGCGAAAATATAAAGACCCTGAATTCATAAAAATACAAACAGATAAAAATGAATATAGCATTGGAGAAATCGCGAAGATAAAGGTAAATACAAAATATGAAGGTATAATCCATTTTTCAGTTGAAACAGACAATGTTATTTACGATAAATGGTATAATGTCAAGGAAGGAGAAAATGAGATCAATTATAAGATAAAAGAGGATGTTCCCAATGTCTATTTTGTTGTCAACTTTTTTAAACAAATACCCGATGATCTCACAAAGGGGTTTCAACCTATGCAAGGAGTTGGTGTTAAAAATGTAAAGATCACTCCCGCACAATATGCATTACCATTGATCATTGAATCTCCGGATACCATTCAACCCAATGATGAATTCACCATTACATTAAAAAGTGATGCAAACGAAAGCGAGATCTATGCCACAGTAGCTATAGTAGATGAAGGTATTTTACAACTAACACGATTTAAAACTCCCAAACCACTTGACTTTTATTTCAAAAAATGTGCATTGGGCGTAAATACCTATGAAAATTACGGCTGGCTCATGGGAAAAATAGGGAATATGCAAAAACAGGGAGGCGGCGAATGGGAAGAAAAAGCGCCAACGGGCAAAAAACGAGCAACACCCATAAAGATCGTTTCGCTATGGAAAGGTATCATCCGATTTAAAAACGGTAAGGCAAATGTTAAAATGAAGGTCCCCTATTTTAATGGACAATTAAGGGTTATGGCGGTCGTGGCAAGCAAAGAAAAAATGGGAAGCGCCGAAAAGAAAATAACTGTCAGGGATCCTCTTGTCTTAATGCCTTCCATTCCGAGATTTTTATCAAGCGGCGATGAGATCCAAATTCCCGTAAATATTACAAATTTTACGGGAAAAAAAGGCGAATTTAAAGTGGAGATCATTACAGACGATTCTTTAAATGTTGAAGCCAACGGTAAAACTTCAGCAAAATTAAGACAAAAGGATTCATTCACGGCAAAGTTCATAATTAATGTAAGAAAATATGCAGGAACAGCAAAACTCACTGTAAAGGCAAGTGGGAATGAATTCTATTCCCAGGAATCATTTGAAATTCCAATAATACCTCCGGTATTCGAGGAAACCACACTAAAAATAGTCAAATTGAACAAAGGTAGGAATAATCTTAAACAGTATTTCAGTGATTGGATACCCGAATATGAAAATGATACTATTTTAGTGAATGCTCTACCGTTTTATAACGGTTTATTAGGTATTAAACGACTTGTACGATATCCATTCGGTTGTATTGAACAAACCACATCTTCAACATTTCCGCTACTGTATATTGATAAGATCATTAAACCCATTGACCCTTCATTTTTTAAGAATAAGGATATTCACAAAATGGTAATGCACGGTATTAATCGAGTTCTTGATATGCAATTACCATCAGGCGGTTTCGGTTATTGGTCAGGGTCATATAGTGTTTGTGATTGGGGAACAGTTTATGCGACCCATATGCTTTTGGAAGCAAAAAAAGCAGGATATAATGTTCCTGAGTCCGGTTTAAAAGCCGCTTTGGATTGGATTGAGAATATGGTTTACTATAAAAATTATGAATATTACAAAGCCTATGGTCTTTATGTATTGGCTCTTAGCGGAAGAAAAAATATTTCAAAGATACATGACTTTATTAAAAAAATAAAAAGATCAGGTTACAGATATGTTTATAGAAGAGGCGAACAAATGTTCCTACTCGGTGCAGCACTTGCCATTGAAGGAAAAAGAGATGAAGCGATATCCATTTTAGCGCCTTACTTTAATGATAAGCAAGGCACTAGTTCAAGAAGTGATAATACCTTCTATTCTCATTTGCGATACTTAGCTCTAAAACTCTTCTTATTACAGGAAATTGATCCGAAAAGTGATTGGAATGAAAATATCGCACTGGATATATCGGGAAGATTAAATGCAAGGAAACATTTCCATTATTATACCACGCAGGAAGTTGCGTGGAGTGTTTGTGCATTGGGTAAATTTTTGAACAGTAAAAAACTTAAACCCGTAAAAAAAGTGTCTCTACTTGTTGACGGTAAAAGATTGGATTTTGAGGATCAAAAATTGGGGAAAAATCTCACGGAAACAGGATTATCAGAACATAAATCAATAGTTTTGGAATCTTCGGGTGCATCCTATGCTTATATCTCAATAAACGGATACCCAAAATACCTCAATAAAGAAAATGAATCAAACGGATTATCGGTGGAAGTTAGAAGCAAAAATATTACCGGGGTTGATAAACCTTTTGAAAATAGTTATAAAGTCGGTGACCTTGGTATCGTTGCAGTGAAGATAACAAATTTAAAAAATTATAGTTTAAAAAATGTTGCAGTAGTGGTTAGAATTCCTTCGGGATTTGAAATAGAGAATCCACGGCTTGGCGCATCACATGCAATTAATTGGATGAACAAGGATCTTTGGCGCTATGATCATATGGATATCAGAGATGACCGTTTACAGATCTTTGGTAGCCTAAGACATAGTAAAACAGTGTATTTTTACTTTGCAGTAAGAGCGACATTTGGCGGGGCTATGCTTATGCCTGGAACTTCTGCTGAAGTAATGTATAATCCCAAAGTACACTTTTTCGGTAAAATTAGAAATATTGAGATCAATTGGAATTAAATAAAAAAAGTAAGAAAGTAATATTTTTCACTGCACTTATTATCTTTATCCTTTCGTGTTATATATTTTATCCATTGCCTAAGAAATTGTATCCCCCATTGTCGAAGACAATAAGATATAATAATGGTAAAGTAGCACATGTTTTCCTCGCAAGTGATGAGCAATACCGTCTTTATATCCCATTAAAAAATGTTCCCGTCAAACTTCAAAAAGCAATGCTCGAAAAAGAAGATCGTTATTTTTATCTTCATCCCGGATTTAATCCCATATCACTTGTAAAGGCAATGTTTCGTATTATAAAATATAAGCACATAATAAACGGGGGGTCAACCATTACAATGCAGCTTGCAAGGATAACCGAACCGAAGAAACGAACCGTGCTAAATAAATTTTTGGAGATTTTAAGAGCTATTCAATTTGAAATTAGATTTTCGAAAAAGAAAATTCTAGAATATTATCTGAATTATGCACCATTTGGAAAAAACATTGTGGGCGTAGAAGCGGCAAGTTTTTTCTATTTTGGAAAACCCCTTGAAGAATTGAACTTATCAGAAATTACTATACTGGCAAATCTCCCGCAGATACCCGGAATTGATTTTTTAAAAAATACAGAACTTTTAAAGAAAAAAAGAAATAGATTATTGACAAAACTCGTGAGACATAAGATCATTTCCAAAAAAGGATATAAAAATGCCATTATAAAAGAAATTGATATTTCATACCATAGGTTCCCAAGAGATCTTAAACATCTTTCGGACTATTTTTATTTGTACAATAAAAAAACCGATATTACAACCACCGTTGACGAAGGATTGCAAAAATTTTTGGAAGATAAGATCAACAACCATAAAAGCGCACTTTACAATATGGGTATTACAAATTGCAGTACTGTTTTAATGGATATAAAAACAGGAAATATCCTTGCTATTACGGGATCATTGGATTATCATAATAAAAAAAATGAAGGAGAAGTCAGGGGGTTTACGGCTTTAAGACAGCCGGGTTCCACATTAAAACCCTTTTTATACGGCTATTCCATTGATCATGCTTTGATAACGCCTGCTACCATGTTAAAAGATATCCCACTTTCATTTAAGGATTTTACACCTGCAAATTTTGATAACAGTTTTAGGGGGTTGGTAAATGCTGAAACGGCACTTTCCCATTCACTTAATATTCCATTTGTGCGACTCTTAAAAAAGGCGGGAAAGGATAATTTCGTAGAATTTCTAAAAGGGATTGGATTTGATACCTTGAGAGAAAATAATTATTATGGATTGTCATTAATACTTGGTGCATGTGAGGTGAACATTTTGGAATTGACCAATGCTTTTAGGATATTCCCAAATTACGGCACATATTCCCCGTATCACTTTATAAAATGGGGGGAAAAGACCAATAACAATAAGATCATGTCAAAGGGTGCCGCCTTTCTTACAATGAAAGCTCTATCCATTAGGAACAATCCGGACATTCCAAGGGGATTTGAAGATCAACCCTATGTAAATAAAATAAAATGGAAGACAGGAACATCGAAAAATTATAAAGATGCATGGACGATCGGATTCGGATACAAATATGCTCTTGGTGTTTGGGCAGGTAATTTTAACGGAAAAAGTTCAGTTAATATTGTTGGTGCAAAGGCAGCTGCTCCGATTTTTTTTGATATTATCGGTAATCTTGAAAAAAAGGTAAAGGACATTGAAGAAACTCCCCCTGATGATATTACCCTAATTAAGGTCTGCCCTGTAAGTGGTAAAAGAGTAAGTACCAATTGTCCTAATTTCATTTATACTCAAACAATAAAAAATAATGAATATATGGAAATGTGTAATATTCATCAAAAGCTCCTCATTGAAAAGAAATCGGGTTTAAGAATAACTTCCCTATTCTCGGGAGTGGGTGAACTGGAATCAAAGGTCTTCGTTGTCTTTCCTGCTGATGTTAAAAATTATATTCAAAATTATGCCAAGATCTACCCCGCTGTTCCGCCAATACATCCAAAGTGTTTCAATTATTCTACAAATTATTTTCTCAATGTAATATCGCCTAAACAAGATATGGTATATTTACTGACAAAGAACGGTAAGCTTCCCCTGACCGTATTTTCGAAGAAAGAGAATGATCATTTCTTCTGGTTCGTGGATGGTAAATTTTATAAAAAGACAGATCAAGATCAAATGACATATCTCCCCATGAAAATGGGAAACCATACAGTAGAGGTAATAAATGATGATGGTGCTTATCGTAAAATAATTTTTGATGTGGTTTTTTAGTTGGGGACACACCTCGCTTTTTTCGCCTTTTTTCATTATTTTCTTCCTAAAATATATATTCTTCCTTTTCATATTCGAATTTCGAATATGTCAATATTAGTTTCTTCAATATAACCATGATCACAATATAAAGTCATTTAATGATAAAATGTGTAAAATACGGTACAGTTGAAAAAAGCTTGAAGGCAAGAATGGAACACTTAAAAAAGAGATTTCAAAACGATCACAACTCGTTGTTTATGGAAAAGTTATTGATAGAAAAGAGATTTGGGATAGACGGTCGAATCCCTTAATGGGAAGACCGAACTGGTTAAAAGAGATTATTTTTACTATAAAAATCCTAAAAGTTCTAAAAGGTAAATACCACGAAAATGAGTCAATCCCGTTTTTTCTGTAAAAGTTAAAAGAGTGGGTCAAAACCAATAAATTACACTTCATTCCTTAACATCTCCATTTTCTCAAAAATCGCGTCTTTACACTTTTCTTCATTTTTTCCTT
>JAGGYO010000233.1 GCA_021162505.1 bacterium | reverse complement strand
TAAATACGATTTGGAAAAGTAGAATTAATACTATAAAAATTCTAGATCCTTTAAACTTTTTTAATTCAATAAGAAATAATGCCAAAAAAAGATACCAGAAAACCGGTAATAAAAAATATAAACGGTCCCATTGAAAAGCTCTTAAGAGAAAAACATTTGAACGAATTTTTGCAATAGGTTCATATTTCCGTACCGCATAGATCAAAGATATAAAAAGAATTGTTCCCAATAAAATTGGAAGCTCTTTAGACTTTATTTTTTTAAAAAAGGAAAAGAATAGAAAAATTGGAAGAATGATAATAGCAAGATAATAATTCATGGTAGCAGCATGATAATGTCCATGTAGAAAAATTTTCAAAAATATCTTAGTGGTTGTTTTAAAATTATATGAAAAATATATAGGATTCATCTCTTCCCTATTCATGTTAAAATGTTTAAATATAAATAAATTAAAAATATTTATCTCTGTTAAAAGAAATAATAGAAGAAACACAAAAAACACTATTAGAGCATTTTTATTTATCTTTTTATTTTTAATCCAAAAATAAGCCAGCAAGATTATCAATATCATAATTACAAATGGCCCAATAAAAAAGAAAAAGGAGTATAGGGGATAGAAAAAAATAATAATATAATCTCTAATATGATTATTCCCTTTCAAAATATTTAAAAAAGCATAAACCAATAGGGGAATGCCGGCAATTGATATTCCGAAAATATTATAAAAGGGCAGTGTCGCAAAAGCAATGGAGGTACCTAATAATATAATATTATCTTTCCCGTTAAGGGTGTGCTTTTTTAATAATAAATACATTCCCAAAAAGGCAATTATATGCATTAGAAGATCATTTATTACATATGCTATGAAAGGCGAAAATATTCGATATAAAATAGAGTGAATGTTAAATCCTGTGATCATGCATCCCCGAGGGATTCCATTCATAATTTGATCTATGGGAAATAGTGGATTCAATGAGAAAAAACTATGACTATTCTTTAAGGGTGTATACCATACAATAACGGAATCCAAAATGTCATGAATAGTAATATATGAACTTTTCCCGAAGATAATTAACACTAAAAGATACCCTATAAAATAACTTATAGAGATAATAGAAAATATTGAAAATGATTTATTGTAAATTTTTTCGTCAAACTCGACAAACTTTTTAATGTTCATAAAATTCCCTTTAATAATTCTTTTTAAACATCAATTTAAATAATAGTTTAAAAGCTTTTGAAATCTCATTTTTTGAAATTTTGGTAATACCGTATTGCCTATCAATAAACACAATCGGTATCTCTTTAACAGAGTGCTTTGCCTTTTTAATTCTCCATAACATCTCATAAAGAAAGGCATAACCCTGCGATTGGATGGTACTATATTTAATGTCTTTTAAAGCAGATATTCGAATTGCTCTATATCCCGATGTATTATCTTTAACTTTGGTCCTTAACATTATTTTTATCAATAAATTAGCAGTGAAGCTCATTAACCTTCTGTGAATTCCCCAGTTCTTTATCCCCCCATTCTTTATATATCTTGAACCGATAATAAAATCATATTTTTCAATATTTTCTATGAAATTGGGAAGATAGGTAGGATTATGGGAAAGATCACTATCCATCATTATTACAAAATCAAACTCGGCGTTTATTGCATCTTGCATTCCATTAATATATGCAGCACCAAGTCCTTCTTTTTCTTCTCTAAAAATCAATTTTATATTCCCGTATTTTTTCTCAAATTCTCTAACAATTTCAGATGTCCCGTCGGGAGAATTATCATCAATAACATAAAGAGAAATTTCCGGAATAATATTTTTTATTTGTTCCAGCAATAAACCAATGTTTTCCGCTTCGTTATAAGTGGGAATTAAAATTACGCCTTTCATCTTGTTTTTCATTATACCCTATTATATAAAAATTATGTTTTTTTTGAAAGTAAAATTTGTTTTAATATAGAAATCATTCAATGGAATGCTTCTTGACACTCAATATATAAAAACCATCCATTTTTTTTAGTATGATACCCTTATCTATTATTTCTTTGATTTCAGTTGTAGTGAGAGGCCAGGGATTAAGAGCAGGGTTTACAATGATAAGTATATCTTTTTTATTCAAATATTTTTTCTTTAACATTTGAAAATCATTATTCTTTTTTAATGTGGGAATAATTGAACTTTGAATGAAGATCTTTTGACCATTGTAGCTTTCCAGTTCTTTGTTCAGGGTTTTTACATATCTATAATACTTTATATTTTTATATCGTTTAGGGTCAAGTAATTTGTAAATACTTGAATTCCCAATGTTAATAATTAGGATAAGGATCATTCCATAGAACACAGACTTTTTATCAAGCTTTTTTTCTAATACTTTCAACCCTTGAACAAATGAGATAAAAAGAAAAGGCAGCAAATAAAAACAGTAATGATTTTGGAAATAGTGCATACCTACCCTTTTTGAGGTGAGTAATACAAGGACTGGAATAAAAATGGGAATAATGTCAATTGCCAGGAATTCAACAAATAAAAGCGGAGCAAAGAAGTTAAGAAGTTTTAAAAGTCCCTTGCCGAACCATGACATTTTAAAGGCAATAATTGGATGAAGTATAAGATTTTTAATGACATTGACAAATGAATTTCCGAGGTGGGACCAATTAAAGAAAAGATAAAATCCACCTTTGGTATAAAATAAAGGGAGAATAACAAAATATACTGCTGGAAAATATAAAAGTGCATATAAAAATGTTAAGAGTCCCGCCTTTTTATTGTATTTAAAAAATAAGATCACTCCGAAAAAGATCATATAGAGGGAAAGATCCTCCTTTAATCCCAAGATCAATATTAAAAGCAAAGTAAAAATAAGTACTCTTTTTTTTGTTAAAATCTCATAATAAAATGCAAAAAATAGTAGGGGGAAAAGAGCAATTGGATGAAAATCATACATTGTGCCGGATAAAAGTTGTCTGAATAATAAGTAAATGATAATTACAATAAACGTTTTTTTTTCATCAATAAAAAGAAGGCATATCTTGTATAAAAAATAAGCAGAGACACCCACAAAAATTACCTGAAAAAGCATTAAAGCTAAAGGATGTTGAAAAATTGCATAAATCGGCACCAAAAGCAATAAAGTAGGCGTAAAATGAACCCCGAAATGGCTGGTAAAGATACCGTGAAACGGTTCAAAAAAGAGTTTACCATGAAGTGTATTATTAAACGCATAGTAATAAATTCCCAGATCATAGGTATTTGTTCCAAACGAAAAATACTGCAATACCCTTAATATTGAAATAATGATCATCCAAGAGAAAATAAAGATAATAGAAGCTTTTTTATAGATAAGTATTTTCTCTTTCATTTTTGATTATATCAAAATATAAATGATTGTCCAATGATTTTGTAATTTTAAAATAATAATATATAATTCATTAGGTGCTAATGGGAAAAAATATAAGTAATAAAAATCT
>JAGGYO010000124.1 GCA_021162505.1 bacterium | reverse complement strand
ACTTTTTCTTTCATAGGAGAGTTGAAAAACAGTATGCAGTATTCAGTACTGAGTATTTAGTTTCTCCACATTGAAAAACAGTATGCAGTATTCAGTACTAAGTATTTAGTTTCTCCACATTGAAAAACAGTATGCAGTATTCAGTACTAAGTATTTAGTTTCTCCACTTAGTACCAATAGCTTAGTACTTAGTACCATTTTTTTGAACCTTTGAACCTTTTAACATGGAACCTTTGAACCAAGAATTTATGCATCTGGCTGTTTCCTCTTTTCACTTGACATAATCGGTGTTTTATGATTTAATAAAACATATATATAAAAGGAGCAGATATGTACTCTAATGAGAAATATTGGCGTGAATACTGGATAAAAAATAAAATATTTAAAACAAAGGAAGAAGGTAAAAAATTCTATGTTCTGGAAATGTTCCCATATCCTTCGGGAGATCTTCACATGGGACATTTGAGAAATTATGTCATCGGAGATGTTTACGCAAGATATTATAAAATGTTGGGTTATTCCGTATTACATCCTATGGGTTGGGATGCTTTTGGATTGCCTGCTGAAAATGCTGCCATAAAAAAAGAAATTTCACCGAAAGATTGGACCTTATCCAATATTTCCGTTTCAAAAAATACCTTCAAGGAAATGGGTATATCTTATGACTGGGATAGAGAAGTTACAACCTGTTTGCCGGATTATTATAAATGGACACAATGGATCTTCATAAAATTATATGAGAAAGGATTGGCATATAGAAAGGAATCTCCCGTTAATTGGTGCCCTGATTGTAAAACAGTCCTTGCAAATGAACAAGTTGAAGACGGAAAATGCTATCGATGCGGAGCAGAAGTAATAAAGAAAAATTTGACACAATGGTATTTTAAAATAACAAAATATGCAGATAGACTCTTGGATGATCTGGAAAAATTAGATAAATGGCCCGAAAAGGTAAAGATGATGCAGAAAAATTGGATAGGTAGATCGAATGGAGTTACCGTAAGATTTCCTTTCCTTCACAGCAGAACAGAATTTATTGATGTTTATACTACAAGACCCGATACGCTTTATGGGGTTACCTTCATGGCCATAGCGCCGGAAAATCCTATTATCCAAAGATTACCCATGGAAGAGGACATTAGAAAAAAAGTTGATAAATATATTAAAACCTCGGGGAAAAAGAGTGAAATTGAGCGAGCAGGGTCAAAAACAGAAAAGGACGGAGTTTTTACCGGAATTTATGTTAAGAACCCCTTAACTAACCAAAAAGTAGCCGTTTTTGTAGGAGATTATGTTCTTGCATCTTATGGTACCGGTGCTGTTATGGGAGTTCCTGCACATGATACAAGGGATTTTTCTTTTGCAAAAAAATATGATATTCCAATAAAGATCGTTATTCAGCCCAAGGATAAAAAAATAAATGACAAAGATATGAAAGATGCATATATCGAAACCGGTATCATGGAAAACTCAGAACAATTTAGCGGAATGTTATCTACTGATGCAAAAGAACAAATAATAGAACACCTTGAAAAGATCGGCTGGGGGGAAAGAACCGTAAATTATCGTTTAAGGGATTGGCTTATATCGAGACAAAGATATTGGGGAACACCCATCCCAATGATCCATTGTCCAAAATGCGGAATTGTACCCGAAAAGATTGAAAATCTGCCAGTCCTATTACCCGACCCACATAAGGTAGATTATATCCCCAAGGGGAAATCACCCCTTGCATCGGTTGAAGAATTTGTTAATACGACTTGCCCTGTATGCGGCGGGCCAGCAAAAAGAGATACTGATACAATGGATACTTTTGTTGATTCTTCCTGGTATTATTTACGCTATAGCGATGCTAATAATGAGAAAGAGATCTTTTCTAAGGATAAATTAAATTACTGGATGCCGGTAGATCTGTATATTGGCGGGGTTGAACACGCGATATTGCATCTATTATTCTCCCGTTTCATAACCAAATTTCTATGTGATGAGGGTTTGATAAAAAATGACGAGCCCTTTAAAGAACTATTTACTCAGGGGATGGTGATGAATAGGGTCAATGGTAATTTGGAAGTGATGTCAAAATCCAAGGGCAATGCGATCCCGGTGGGACCTTTTGTTGAAAAAGAAGGTTCGGATGTGGCGAGGGGGACTATTCTTTTTATTGCACCGCCTGAAAAAGCTCTGGAATGGAATGAAGAAAGTGTCCAAAGTATTAAAAATTTTATGCGAAGGATCGTTCATACAGTAGAGAAGATCCCAACAAAAACCGTGGAAAACGATGACATTGATTATGAAATTAATTTTTTGATAGAATCTTTTTCTCATGATCTCCAGCGATTCAAATTGAATACTGCGGTTTCCTCTCTAATGAAATTCATCAATTTTACGGAAAAAAGTTTTTCAGAAAATAAAGATTTTGGTATCCCAAAAGGAATAAAAGAGAAATTTATTATTGTAATGGCGCCCATATTTCCTCATTTGGCAGAAAAACTTTGGAATAAAACCGGCAATGAAAATTCTGTATTCTTGGAGAAATTCCCTAAAGCAGACAGATCAAAATTGGAAAAGGAGGAAATTGAGATCGTGGTTCAAGTGAAAGGCAAAATAAGAGGCCGGATCAATATCACTTCCCATATTACTGAGGAAAAATTAAAAGAATTGGTAATGGAAATAGATAATGTAAGGAAATTTATTGATAATAAGCCCATAAAAAAAATTATTTATATACCTAAAAAACTGGTGAATATAATTGTATAAAAAACTTTTGCTTTTCATAATTCTTTCTATATTATTGAACTGCGGTTATCATTTCGGCATTGTACTTTTAACGGGTGATAGCAAAATAAGTATTGATAGCATCTCAAATAAAACATTTTATCCCATAGAAAATTCTTTTAGGACAGAATTGGAACAGGCTTTTTATTCCAATGGATTGACCATTGGGAAAAGTTCGACTTCTTTGAATATTAATATACTAACCATTTCAAAGAAAGCAACATCTTTTTCTTCCACAAATAGTCCCGAAGAATATAAGATGACCGTAAGCATAGAATATAAAATAATAAAAAAGGATAAAGAAATTAAAAAGGGGAAAATAAATGATTATGGCTTATACAGACCTGACTCCCAAGAGGAAAATAAAGCATTGACGGATGCCATTAAGAAAATTTCGCAAAAAATTGTGGAAAATTCAATTGACAAGTGGTAACCTACCATAAATTAGTCGAGTATAACTATAATTATCTGGGTGGCACACATTTTGCACATTAGGAAGTAGAAAACAGGAGGTTACTATGAAACGCAAAGGTACATCGGTCATTGAATTACTCGTGGCAATTGCCATTATAACTATTGGTTTTTTTGCTGTTATTAGAGCAGTTGTTATGGCGGGAAAGGAAACTGCACAATTAACCCATACAAACGAGGCAAGGCAAATAGCAAAGATACATATTGATCGTGATGAGGCGTTGGCGAAAAAATATTTTAGTAGTATACAAAGCTCAACTTGGGAATTTGAAAATTCCAAACCATACTATACAAATTTAAATTTAAAGTTGACTAAAATGTACTTTGTAGCAGAAGATATTTCCTATGTTGTATTCGAACAAACATCAAATCCCACGATCGATGAGTCATATAAAATAAGACCTATGATCGACCTTAATAACGATGGTGCTGATGATTATACGGGACAAGGACATGATATGAAAAAAGTCGTAATAACCGTTACATGGCCGGAAAGAACGGCTGTATTAACAAAAACACAAATATTAAATGCCCTTCTTTCAAATAATGAAAATTTTAAAAGTAAGTACAGAATGGTAACATTCAAAATGTCAAGCGTTATTTCAAGTTTTGAACCAATGGATAAAAGTTGTTGTGATAACCCGACTTTAAGTGATATTGAAGTACTTACCACCGATGGAAAAGGAATTGATATTAAGACAACGCCCTTAGATGTTTCCACCGAATACCTTGTTCGTATCGGTTTAAATGATCAATGTGTTTCGAAATTGCCGGCTCTTACATTACTTTACTGGTACTATGGCGAAGATAAGTCAAATGCAAGATCTATTCCAATGAAATATGCGGGCAATTTAAATTATTATATTGGGGTTATCCCCGGCAGCGAAGTAATAAATGCAGATATTGCTTCCGGTTATGCCGGTAGCTATACTTGTTCCGAAGAAGAGGGTGCCGTAGAACCTTTTGATATGTCACTATTGGTTTATGCAAAAGACGACTATATAGGAAATAAATGTTCCAATACCGTTAGAGAAACTTATTCCGATACCTTTTTTGTTAATGTTGCTGATGATGAGGTTCCCGTGATTTTGGATTATTCAAGTAGAGTAGTTGCCCAAAGCTGTTTGGGTTTGATCATAGCAAAAATTTCAGACGGTTCTAATGGAGTTAGCGGAATAGCTGAAGAACATGCCTATTGGGGACAAATGGATGCCGGAGGAAACATTGGAACCCTTCAAGAGATTACCACAAAAACAGGACCTGACGGTGAGGGTAATTTCTTCTGGACATTACCACAATCTGCCCTCATTGATTCTTCGGGCGGTGGTACTTTTGATGATCTGCCGGATATTTTTTATCAGGTTACTGCAAGTGATTATTGTGGAAATTCCGTTTCAACACCAATTGATATTGGTATTGAAAAACCAACAACTATTAAAATTACGGAGACGGATATAAACCCACCTTTGATATATCCTGATTATAGTGGATTGGGATTCGAGGACTGTGTACCTTATGGAGAAAGACAGATACCTATTGGATTTACTGTAATTGATGAATGTCAATTGATCAATGCCGGGTTCAGCCGAATTTCTAAAGATACCGGCGCAACAACCGGTACATGGACATGGGCTAGCCTTACCACAAATTATAAACATATTTCTTATTCTCTTTTACCCCCATCAAGAAATGATATGGAATTTAGAATGTTTGCCACAGACAGTTCTAATTTAAAAAATTGGGAACCCTCATTAGAAGAAGGACCTAATATAATTCATCAATCAAATGCACTCTTTTATCCAACACCGTCGGCAGACCCCTATGCTTCTGGAGAGGTTGCATTGGAGGGAGGATACAATGATACCGTAGCAATTTCATTGACTAATTACAGGACAGGTGATTTTTATCTCTATAGTTTAAATATTGAAGATCCCGCCTATAAAAGTGTTTGCTTATCAACAGGAGATACATCGGTTGCATTCCCTTATATTGATCGAGTAGTTTTAGAAACCCAAGCATCTGACGGTAGTAATTATAAACGAAATACTATTTGGTACTGGGAAAACGGAGAGCCAAATCCGGGTTCAAGAAAAAGAGCACCCATTGAAATATTCTTTGACCCCGATGATCAAGACAAATTATTGATTGATGGTTTTGAGACCGAAGCAACCCTTTATTTACATTTTATGGATAGACCTACAGATGAACCCTTTGCAGCTCAACCATTTGCAATGGACGAAGTAGAATATAATTTAACTATAAATGCAAATCCGGAAAAAGATTATACATGTAATACCCACCTGGAGTTCAATACAAAAACCACTGGCTATAACTATCCGCCGGTTGCAAATGCCGGAAAAGATAATTTTGGAACCGTTGGTTCTGCAATATATTTTGAGGGAAGGTCTTCCGTTGATTGTGATAATACGAGAGCGGAATTATCATATTATTGGGATTTTGGAGATGGCGACGCCGCTTATGGTGCAACCGCATGGCATACATATGACAATACCTTCTATTCAACAAAAAAAACCGAACAGGGAATAACCGATACAAGTCCCGTTTCCATAGATGTAACATTAACTGTTGCCGATCCGAGTAATGCATCAGATACTGATCTTTGTAAAATAAATTTATACCCAAGTCAAACCTTATTAGAGATTTGTGATAATGGTGTAGATGATGATGGGGATACATTAGTGGATTGCTTCGATCCCGATTGTACAATGGCGGCAAATTGTAATACTGCAATAACCGAGATCTGTGATAACGGAATCGATGATGATGGAGACACCTATGTGGATTGTGATGATCCTGATTGTTCCTCTGCTGGGAATTGTGTATCTTTCCCACCCAATATTGATTCATTCATATGTTCCTTTGTAGAAGGAACATTAATGAGATTTGATATTATTGTTAGTGATCAGGATGATACTGTTTTTAACTATTCCATTGATTGGGGAGATGGTTCTGCGGATACATATAATGATGATAATACATTAACTGCAACCCACTCATTCCCCAAAAATACTGCTCAAATCTTTACCATAACCGTAATGGTTTGGGACAGTTCCGGGAATATTGATACAGCTACAGCGAATGTTGGTTGTGGCGGACACGGTGCAAACAATTTCTGTTCTTGCCAATAGGAGTATAGATGAATAAGAAAAAAGCGTTCACATTAATGGAACTAATGGTTGTAATCGCTATATCCGGTTGGGTTTTAGCAACCCTAATGCTTACATATCAAACCATTACAAAACAAACAGCTAAGAAGCGAGCGCAAGCAGAAACAGAAGAATACCTGAATATGCTGAATTTAGGATTTCAACGAACATTCGGTTCTATGACCTCGGTCCAATTGATTTCCGGCAATTCAAGCCTTTTGTCAATAGCAACCCCCGGTTATTATCAAGGAACAATGATAAGTTCACATTCTTTTTCTCAAGGTGCCGCACAATTGACACCACCATATGTAAGCAATATATATACTTCTCCCAGATTCGGAGAAGTACTTATTCTTTTTGTTTTCAAATTTGATAATCCTCTTTTAAATAAAGCAACTTCTTCTACTGATATGTACAGGGTAATGGGGATAAGCTTTACAAATAATGGTGAATTAACAAAAGAAAGTAATTTTGTATATTTGGACCAAGATTATACCACCGGTATTATCTTAACTGAGAAAGAACTCGCAGCAAAACCTAAAAAATTGTGGTTACGAAAGATAGATATTTCACCGGATACAAGTAATAATTTTATCAATGTCAAATTATTAGCTATAAGTATTGGCGTAAGGGATTATCTTGATAAAGCAAAATTCAGAGAAGATCAGATGAGCCATCAAGACCCATATAATTATGAAACTACAAAATTTTATACATTGCTTATAAGATCTCAATAGGAGGAGATTATGAAAAGAAAAGGAAGCTTGCTTTTAGTTGTAATAGTTCTTTTGGCGCTTGTTGAAATTATGACCTTGATCTTTATCGGAGTTGTAAGACGCTATAAATCAAATACAAAAAGAATAAGGGGCGAGGAGATCGCTTTGAATTACGCGGAAGAAGGATTAAATGGCGTAATTAATATTTTAATGCGTGATCCTGACTGGGATTTTAGAACAGCGGGTAGTAAATCCCCTACTTATGGATTTCCAAATACTGTGCCATATGCTTTCAATTTTCAGAGCATGAACTATAAAGTAGAGATCCTTGATTCAACAAATAACCCAATTTATGCAAATACCGGAACCGCAGATAATTATTTTAATACCGAAGAATACAAGATGTGGGTGAAAATTACGGGATTTTACTATCCTCATGATAACGCTGATGAATACAGATCCCTCATTGCTAGTGGAGGAAATACCGTTGCATATCAAACCCAAATAATTAAACGAACTATTGTAGCAAAGGTAAGCGCTGCTGTCCCTATTGATCCGTTCAACTCAGCTATTTTTTCATGCGGCACCATTGATGGAAACGGTTCAGCAGAGGTTCAGGGAGATGTTTGTGCACCAACGGTAACAGGAACAATCATAACAAATGGAAATACGAATTGTGCACCAACGGCTGATGATTGCGATAATATAACCGATGCTCTTTCCGGTTGGGCAAATGATATTTGTGATGAAGCAAATGATATAGGACAATACTATACGGACTCCAAAACAATCCTGACTAATGGTTTTTCAGGACTAAATGATGACGGCAAATTAGAAGGTAAGTATTGCATGGATGGAGATGTTTCTTGGGCGGGTAATGCTCCAGGAGTTGATCCGGTGGATGTTAATGGAGATATGGATTATTCCGATGAGGAGTTGGGAGAAGTTCCTCCCCCAATAATAATTATTAAAGGAAATTTGAAAATGACCGGAACACCCTATTTCAAAGGAATCGTAATTGTCATGGGTGAATATACCGGCCCAAACAGTAATTTGCTTTCCGGTAATGAAGATTTTATGGGTACTATTGTTTCTTTTGACTCAATGGATCTTAAAGGTAATTCCTATGCCGGTTATATGGACTTTTCAAAATATGTTTCTGCTAACAGAAATAAGGTTTCCAGAAGTGGTTGGATTATTGGTGATAAGCCCATTAAAATGCAGTATAACGGAAACAATATTGTTGTATCTATTCAGCATTTGACACCACCAAACCCTGCTACCTGGTAATTTGATAGTTTGTTCAAGAATTTATTAAAAGAGAAATTAAGGGATTTTCCGGGAATAAGTTTTATCCACATTGGTAAGTCACCTAATGATAAAGGAACATATTTGTTTTTATTAAAAAATATTTATTCAAAAGAATTTATTATCGGTAAATTAGGAAATTTTTATTTTAAAAATGGGTATTATGTTTATATTGGAAGCGGATATACAAGCTTATCAAAAAGAGTTTTAAGACATCTGAAAAGGAATAAAACAATAAAATGGCATATTGACCATATAACCTCTAATAGGGGTTTTACTCCCTTAAAATATCAGATATTGTTTCATGATATGAAAATTGAAGATGAATTGGCAGAAAGTATAATTTCTCTTGGTGATAACGTTATAAAGGGATTTGGTGCCAGTGATAGCAAGGTCATTTCACATCTGGTTTATTTCAAAAAGGATCCCCTGAAAAATCAAGATTTCTTAAATTTAATAGATTCATATTCGGTACAGCGCCCTTTTAATTAATCAATATACAAAGAAAACCCTGTGCTTTGTGGTATATCCAACGCCTTTTTGGCGCTGTGGTTATTCTATTTTCGCTTAACTCTACTTTTGACCAGAAATTTAGATCAATAATTCAAATACCATTAAAATGGAAAAAAGAAGGATCAATCCCTTCTGATAATCTTTTGGTTTCTCTTTTTTGTTCTCAGTATAACTATTGCTTGTGGGCGCATAATGTTTGACCGGACCCAGATTCTCCTTTGGGTGGCTATTGCAGTAATAATGTACCAAAAAATCATCAAATGTCTTGGTGAACATATTTATAAATTCCGGTTCTTTAAGGATTTTGGAATTACTCTCCAGATCAAATGCCAGATCAAGTCGTTTTTTTTGCATTATTGCTACTGCTTCGTTTTTATATGAAGATATTAAAACCGTTCCTTCCTTTTTTTGAATGGAGCGGATATTTATGGGAATTATGTAATCCCCTTCATTTTCATAGAAAATCTTTGTCTTAATAAGGGAAGTTGTTCCGTGAAAGAAGATACCGGAACCCATTTCATTCCCCTTGGAGATCAAAAGACCCTTTTTTGAATATTCCACAGGGATTTTATTGGAAAGAACAGCAATGAACTTTTCTAAAAATTTATTCTTATACCTTAAATTGATCACCAATTTTTGGGGAAAATAAACAGAGGTTGAATTATCCGGGAAAAAAGAATCCTTGAAATTTAATACATTTACTAATATTTTTACTTGTCCGTCCAGGGGTATCTTCAATATTAAATTGACCGGCTGATCTTTTTTTATTTCTCCGGAAAAAATATTTATATCCTGTGTATTATTTTTTGCAAGGATTTGAATATTCGCATCTTTATTTTGAGAATAAACACAGATATTTATACTATGCTCAATAATAGAATAAGATTTGAATATTATTCCTACATTATAAAAATTTTCAGGAAAAAGATCGTACATATTGCCATCTATATCAAATTTCTGAGTAAAAGGAGAAATCAATATCACATTGTTGTATTGAGACGGTCTTCTAATAAGATCAAGATCTATTGCGTTTTTCATTATTTGAATATCATCAATTTTTTTTACCGGATATAAGCCTTTTTCATTAAAGGTATAGATGTTTTTTGATCTCATCTGTTTCAATAATTTCTTTCCTTCGTTAAATATCGGAACATTATTCTTCAATATCCTTGTGTATATGGAATTGTCAAAAATAATCATATCATCCCTTTGACCCGTTTTTATATAAGGATGTGCGAAAATAAGGATGAGCGTTCCGATGATGAGCATTCTTATTATAGTTTTTAATATGGAACGCAAGTTTATTCCATGACCGCTTTTCGTTTTATTTATAAGAAAATAAAGAGGAAAGGGAATTTTCTTTGCAGACAATCCGGGGAATAGATTTAAAATAAGCGGAATAATGATCGCGGGTAAAAAATATAGAAGGAGGGGATTTAAAAAACTCATAAAGCACTCCTTGTTTGCAGATCTGTGAGAAATTTTAGTATATCGGTGTTTGTATCTATGGGATGATAAATGATCTCTTTTTCCAAAAAGATCTCTCTAATTTCCTTATTCCGTTTTTCAAAATTTTTCAAATAATCTTTTTTTTCTTGTGTGGATACACTCACTTTTTTAACAGAATTTTCAGGATCAAAGTAGGATCCCTTTGAAAAAACGGGGTCAATCTCAAAGGAATGCTCTATTTTTATTGAAATGATCAGATGATCTTCAAATTTAAGATGGTTCAAACCCATATTCAATTCCTCTATTGGATATATAAGATCCGAAAGTAAAATTATTATTCCTCTTCTGTGTACATTTGCAGTAAAATATTCCATAGCACTTAGAAATCTGCCTTTGCTCCCTATTTTCATTTTGGCAACTTTATTAATGAAATGATATTTAGCTTCTTCGCCTCTTGCTGGGGTTAATAGTGCCGGATCGCCTGAAAGAGGGTAAAAACCAACACGATCCAGTTGATTAAAAAATACTATTCCCAATAATGCCGCCAGGTATTTAGCCATGTGAAATTTTGAAAGAGATCCTTGTGGATAAAGCATAGATAGGGAATCATCAAGAATAATATATATGTCCGTATTGGTCTCTTCCTTGAATCTTTTAACAAAGAGTTTTTCTGTTCGACCCCATAACGGCCAATTGATGAGCTTTAAATTATCGCCGTAATTATACTCTCTATTGTCTTCAAAATCTGCTCCAAAACCCAAATAAGAACTTTTGTGGATCCCGGAAAATAAGCCGTGAAGTATTTTGTTCCCGGATATTTTCACTTTTTCCAATGCATGGGCATAACTATTTAATTGATCAATGAAATCATTCTCATTCATAAATCATATGATACCAAAAATTTGAAAAAAAACATAAAAAAAGGTACAATTTACTTTTGAGAATAGGAGTTATTAATGAAAGCATTGGTTACAGGTGGTGCGGGATTTATAGGCACTAATGTCGTAAAACATTTCGCTTTAAAATATGATGAAATAATTATATTTGATAATCTTTCAAGAAAAAACACTGAAAAGAATTTGGAATTTATTCAAAAGAATTTTAAGAATGTAACCTTTATAAAGGGAGATGTAAGTATTTGGGGCGAAGTAAAAAAGGTTTTTGAAGATCATAAATTTGATGTGGTCTTTCACCTTGCCGCACAAGTGGCGGTTACTACATCGGTTGAAGATCCCAGGACAGATTTTAATATCAATGCCTTGGGTGCATTCAATGTTCTTGAAGGAGCAAGAATAACAGGACAAAAGCCTGTAATGCTCTATTCATCTACAAATAAGGTTTATGGCGGAATGGAAAAAGTGAAGGTCATTAAAAAGGATAATAAACATTATGGCTATAAAGATTTCCCTGAGGGTATTTCTGAGAACTTCCCTCTTGATTTTCATTCTCCATACGGATGTTCAAAGGGTACCGGAGATCAATATTTCATAGATTATGCCAGAATATATGGTTTTAAAACGGTGGTATTTAGACAGTCCTGTATTTATGGAGATCATCAATTCGGTAATGAGGACCAGGGATGGGTAGCACATTTTCTTATTGCTACCAATAACGGACAAGCCCTGAACATCTATGGTGACGGATTACAAGTTAGGGATGTGCTCTATGTTAAAGATCTTGTTCTACTATATGAAAAAGCCATTAATAATATTGAAACCGTAAAAGGTCAGGTATTTAATGCCGGCGGCGGGAAAAACAATACCCTTTCGCTATTGGAATTTATCGATATTATTGAGAAAAAATTAGGACATAAAATAGAGTATTCTTTTGAGGAATGGCGACCCGGCGATCAGAAGGTTTATATTTCAAATATCGCCAAGGCAAAAAAGGTCTTTGATTGGAGTCCCCAATACAATGCCAATGCTGGAATTGATGCCCTTTATGAATGGGTGAAGGAATTATAATGAGTAAATATTTAATAACAGGCGGTGCTGGGTTTATTGGTTCAAACCTTTCAAGATCTCTTTTGAATAAAGGACACAAGGTCATAGTTATTGATGATCTTTCAACAGGATTTTTAGAAAATATTAAAGATTTCGAGGCGGATAAAAATTTTAAATTTTATCTTGATTCCGTTATGAATTTTGAAATATTAGACAAAATAATTCCCCAAATAGATGCCATATTTCATCTTGCTGCTGCTGTGGGAGTTGAGTATGTTATAAATAACCCATTGAAGTCCATTGAAATAAATGTAAAGGGTACGGAAAATGTTCTTCAATTGGCAAATAAATATAAAAAAAAGGTCTTAATAACCTCAACATCAGAGATATACGGAAAAAATGAAAAGGATTCTTTAAGTGAAGAAGACGACAGGGTCTTAGGCACCACAACCATTAATAGGTGGAGTTATTCCAATACAAAAGCATTGGATGAGTTCTTGGGGCTTGCTTATTTTAATGTTAAAAAATTACCCCTTGTAATTGTACGATTATTCAATACTACGGGTCCCGGACAGGTAGGTGATTATGGAATGGTGGTTCCACGCTTTATTAAGCAAGCACTTTTAAATAAAACCATTACCGTTTATGGTGACGGGAAACAAACCCGATGTTTTACCCATATAGATGATGTGATAATAGCCCTTATTGAAGTCATGGGCAATAAGAAATGTGAAGGGCAGATCTTCAATATAGGTAATCCACAAGAAGTTTCAATTAATGACCTTGCCAAAAAGATCATTAAAATAACTAATTCAAGTTCAAAGATCATCAATATTCCCTATGAAAATGTTATGGGGCAAAATTTTGAAGATATGAAAAGACGGGTACCAAATATAGAAAAGATAAATAGTTTTATCGGATGGTCTCCAAAATTTGATCTTAAGAAGATCATTGATGATATTCTTATATACCTGAAAAACGGAGAATGATATGAAAATTACAGTTACGGGCGGTGCAGGTTTTATCGGAAGTCATTTGGTTGATCTCCTTATAGCAAAAGGACATGATGTCTTGGTTATTGACTCTTTGGAAAAACAGGTTCATCATGGTAAAAAACCGGATTATTTGAATAAAAAAGCAAAATATCTTTTTGAACCCTACGAAAAGAAAGAAAATTTAAAGAAGATTGCTAATGAAACAGATATTTTAGTGCATCTTGCCGCTCTTGTTGGGGTAGGTCAATCTATGTATGACATTAAAAGATATTTTAAAGGAAATACATATAATACATCTATTTTGCTTGATTATTTGGTCAAACATGAAAATCATATAAAAAAAATGATAGTAGCGTCTTCCATGTCTATTTACGGCGAAGGTGAATATTTTTGTAAAAAACACGGCACGGTATTCCCTAAGATTAGAAGCGAAGAACAATTGGATAATAAGAAATGGGAAATGAAATGCCCCGTTTGCGGGGACCATATTACACACATTACAACCACAGAGAACAAACCCTTATACCCAACTTCTTTTTATGCAATAACAAAAAAAGATCAGGAAGAAATGTTCCATACCTATGGTTTAGCATACGGTGTTCCAACCGTTGCCCTTAGATTTTTTAATGTTTACGGAGAAAGACAGGCGCTGTCCAATCCTTATACCGGAGTACTCGCCATATTTGCTACAAGATTATTAAACGGTAAATCACCCGTTATTTTTGAGGATGGTAATCAATCAAGAGATTTCATTCATGTGAGCGATATTGTTAACGGTATCTATCTTTCTATGAATAGCGATAAAGCTAATTTTGAATCCATTAACCTTGGTACCGGAAAAGGAACTTCAATAAAAATGATAGCAAAAATAATGAGAGATCACCTTTTACCTGAATCACATCTTGACATTGTCAATAAATACAGACCGGGAGATATAAGACACTGTTTTGCGGATATAATAAAAGCAAAAAAACTTCTTGGTTTTAAAGCACAGGTACCATTAAAGGATGGTATAAAACATTATCTTATGTGGCTTTCCACCCAACATGTTTCGGATAATTTTAATAAAGCATTCAATGAATTAAAAAAAAGAGGACTATTATAGGTGTATTCAAAAATACTTTTGAATCCTCGGTTTTGGGAATTAATTATTGATATTACCCCTGGTGTAAAAAATGTTTTTTTACATTTAATGAAAGTAGAGCGTATCTATCTTCCCTATATTCCGGTTCCGGGAATTAGACAGATCATTTATTTTTTTAAAAATGATGAAGTTTTGAAAAAAGCATTTCAAAAAGATCTCATTAATCCCTATAAAAATATTGATAAATTGAAAAACGCCTATATTTTACTGAATTATTCCGGGGATCTAAGGGCATTAAAAAATTTAAAAGTACTGCCAAAAGATTATATCTTGAATAAAGCCATTGAAAA
Organism: bacterium; assembly: GCA_021162505.1. GTDB lineage: Bacteria > AUK180 > AUK180 > AUK180 > AUK180 > AUK180. The sequence continues at coordinate 18,035 of JAGGYO010000124.1, read as the reverse complement.
TATAAACGATTTCGGACTTATCTCATTAAGATTAAAAAAATATATTAAAAAATATAAGTCCTATTCCACATTTAATATAAAAAAGCTATTTACACAAATCAACTCTCTTAAGGGAAACGAAGAGACGATAAAAAAAATATGGGACGAAATATAAAAATATTGGTGTTTTCCTTATTAACCATTTTTTTATTATCCTCATGTGCAATACTCTACCCTTCCATTGCTCGCGCGAAGAAGGACTATGAAAAGAGCTTGGGTCTGAGAAATAAAATAAAAAGAACTGCTGCTTATGAAAATATACTTGGATCCTTAAATGAAAAGATCAATAATGGGATCAAAGCAAAAGATGCATATATTGTTTATATCAATTCATTATACCAATTAGCGCTTATCAACCCTGAAAAAAGAAAGGTTTTTTATAATAGAGCAGCCATCGTATCTGCTGTTTTTGTAAAAAAATTCAAATACTCCGGAATATCACATTATTATTTTGCAAAATCGTTATATTTAACGGAAAATAATAATAGAGAGATCATAGAAAAGATAATTTTTCATGCCCATAAAGCAAATAACCTTTTCTCGCAAAAGGGTTTTTCCTTGGAAAGAAAAGAACTTAAAAAAATTATTCAAGATATAGAAAATGCTATTAGCAATTAAAATTATCTTTTTAATATCACTCTTTATCTTTTTTTCTTTAAAGAAGTATCCGTTGATCATTACCTTGGGGGGAATTACGCTTTTATTCGGTCTTTTTTTCTTAAGGTTTTCTCTTTTTTCCAAGGGTCTTTTTATGGGTTTAACCTCATTGTCCACATACCAATTAATGTTCCTTATTTGGATCACCGTGGCATTCACAGCTATGATAGACGGAGAAGGAATTATAAAATCAGCATCCGATATGTTGTTGAAAAGTGTTAGGAATCCTGTTTTTTTATTTCCCTTTTTTCCCGCTTTGATCGGTTTATTCCCAATGCCCGGAGGAGCTTTAGTATCTGCTCCTATGTTAAAGAAGATGACAAAGGGTTCGGGACTTCCTCCGGAAACAGAAGCCGTAATAAATTTTTGGTTCAGACATATTTGGGAATCCGTATGGATACTATATCCGGGAATAATAATTCTTTCTTCAAAAGAGTTTTTGAATACCTCGGTCATGAATATTGTTTCTCATCAGTATTTTCTAATGGTGTTCGCTTTTTTAGGGGGATTTGTTTTTTTATTGATATTCAATTCGAAAAAAATACAGATCGTCAATAGGGTCATTAAAAAAGCCAATATAGTTTCTTTACTGGTCACTCTATGGCCTATTGTTTTTTTAGTCATAGGGGTTGTTCTCCTTCCCAAGGGTCTTTTCTATTTAATTCTCCTTATTCTTTTCTTAAGTATTCTATTTACATTACAGAAAAGAATCTCGGTCAAAAGTCTTTTGCTTTATGCAAAGAAGGGTTTTAATCTCAAGTTGATCCTTTTAATCCCAATTATCTATATCTTCAAATTTTTTGTAGAGTATTCCACTATAAAAGACGGAGTTTTGAATATCGTGGAAGCCGGACAGGTACCCTTAGAAATAATACTGTTTCTTGTTCCTATGTTCTTCGGTTTGCTTTTCGGTTTAACAATCGGTACTATTTCCTTGGGCTTTCCAATTATTTCATTTATATTTTTAACCCAAACAGGAGAGATCAATTTTTATTATTTTACGATATTTTTTTTAGGCGGTTATATAGGATTACTTTTTTCTCCAATGCATCTTTGTCTTTTGGTCACAAAGGAATATTTCAATACAAATCTCATGAAAATGTACGGCAAAATGGTGCTTCCCGGGATATTTTTAACAATATTCTCTTTGATAGCGAATTATTTTTTAAATAGATGAGGGAATAATTTTCCCAAAACAGTTTCAAGTATCAAGAATTTTCATTTCAAGTTTGTGCAATAATTTTCCTTCAATGAACAAACTCAAAAGGCCCGCAAGTGCGTATGCAAAAAAAGCACCTATAAATACTCCTTTTAAACCAAAAAGATACGATCCTAAAAAAGCAAGCGGTACATAAAGAACAAAGATCTGTGTAAATATTATACCGGCACTGTAATATGGTTTTTTTATGACATTTAATACCGAATTCGTTATGATCATTATTCCGTAGAGACCATAAGCCAATGAAGCGATCTTTAAATATGTCATTGTGGCATAAATGACCTTAGGGTCTTTATTGAAAAGCATTGCAATTGGTTTACTCAAAAAAACAAGTATTATAAACAAGAGCAATCCATAAAAAATAGAAAAGATATTGCTGAATCTTACACCTTCATTGATCCTATTTATCTTTTTTGCTCCTAAGTTCTGACCTACAAAGGGAGCTATCACGGAAGAGAGAGCAATTATAACCGTGAAACCCAAAAATTCAATCCTGGTAGCAATACCAAATCCTGCAACCGCGTGTTTTCCATAACCCGCTAATATTCTGGTGATTATCCCCATTCCCAATGGTAGAATCACCCTCATTAATGCAGTGGGTAGACCTATATACAAGACCTTTCCCCACGAGCGCAGGATTCTTTTTAGGGGAATAATTTTTAAGGTTATCAATTTGTATCTTATTCCAAGTACATATAATGATAAGGAAAATGTGGTAAATCGTGCAAATACGGTTGCAAGAGCAGCTCCGGAAAGACCCATTTTGGGGAAAATACCAATACCGAATATCAATAATGGATCCAATATCATATTTACTATGACCGCCATGATCATAATAAAGCTCGGAGTTTTCATATCCCCTGTCGCTCGAATAGCCATATTGCCTATCATTGGAAATACTACAAAGGGAACACCGGCATACCAAATAAGCATATATTTTTTTATATAAGCAAGTATTTCAGGCTTTGCTCCCATTGCTTTAAATACCGGATCAATGGTAAGATAACCGAATAAAATAAATATTAAGACAACTATGAATCCCAGGCTCAAGCTATCGGTGGCTAAACGCTCTGCTTCTTCGTGATCTCCACGGCCTAAAACAACCGATATAACGGCAGAAGTTCCTGTCCCTATACCGAGTGCAATTCCATTTAATATCATAATTATGGGAAATGTGAATGCCATAGCCGCCAATTGGTCTGTACCTAATCTACTTACATAATATGTATCCACTAAATTAAATGTTACCATTGCGACCATTCCCCAGAACATATGAAAGGTTAGTTTTAATATGGTTTTTTGGACATTCCCTTGAATGAGTTTAGGTTCTTTCCCGTTTTTCATTGCTTATTATACCAAAATAAGTAAAAAGTGAATAATGATTATCGAAAAATGGCAGAACAATTAAAAATTTCAAATTCTAAACCTCAAATTTCAAATCATAAGTTTTTTTATCTTTCTATTCACAATTTTGGACATTAGACCTTTGCCCTTTGACTTATTTTCTGTCATTCTATACTAAATTGATAAACAATAATTGTTTTTACCGTTTTTCATAACGCCTAATTTTACTGATTTTTTAATTGTTCGTTCTAACCCAAGTTTATCATACCAAAATAAGAGAATAACGAATGTAACCCGATTTACACGATTTTTTTTGAAATTTTTGGGGACTACGGTTGAATTTTAGAGAGAAGGGAAAATATAATTATAACTATACCGGGAAATAATGTTTTTAGATAGAGTAAAAATAACCCTTTTTATCCCTTTTTAGAGGTCTTGGGATAAAGATGAGTGTAATTCTGGAAATACTTTGAATATCCTTTTGACAAGCTTTTTGCATCCATATTTTAGAGCATCTGTCGTTGGCAGTTGGAGCTTTTTTTCATACTCGGCTATGGTCTCTTTGATCTCCTCATCCGTCATATCTTCATGGTTGAGTGTGATGGCAATTACCTTTGATCTTGAAAAAACCTCTAATAGCTCTATCTCACTTTCCAGGGTTGGCATTGGTATATAGGGGAAATCTCCGATGTTCTTTCTTTTCGGAGGGTGCTGAACTATGATTGCCCGTGGTCTCGCACCCCGTATAATAGCACATGAACTAAGGTATGCTGGATGGCTCAATGCGCCTTGGCCCTCAACTATGATTATATCTGGATCTTCCGTATCATATGCCTCCATAACTGTGTTTTCGATCTCTCCTGTCATAAATTCCTCTATAATGGCATCTAATGCAACGCCATACTTTGCACCTTGAATCAATCCTGTCTGGCCGGTTGCCACAAATGCAACATTCAAACCCTCTTTTTTCAAGGCTTCCGCAAGTAGTACAGAAGTGGTTCTCTTTCCAACTGCGCTGTCTGTGCCAAGTATGGTCACTATTGGTATATTGACTTTAAGAATGCGCCCGGAGAAGAGATGAAGATCCTTTTTCGCCGGAGGCTTTCTAATATCGTATATCTTGACGCCATATTTCTTTGCTTTTCGTATAAACTCTTCATCCTGGGTTAAGAACTCATGGAGGCCGTTCACTATATCCATCCCTTTTTCTACAGCCTTGAGCACTATATTCCGCTGTTCCTTCGTAAGAAACGCCTCAAGGGGTGCAACGCCATATATAAAATATTTAGGACGCTCCTCTAACCTTTCAATAGCGTCATCAAGGTCATGGAATATCGGTATCCCGTTTTTTATTCCATCGAGATATTCCCCAGCGTCCATACCAACTTTTGAGCTGTCAATAATACCGACAATCTCATACTTTTTAGAGTACCTAACAAGTCCATTCGTGATCTTTCCATCCATCTTCCCGAATTGATTTTCGCAATATACTATTGCTTTCGCGTTCATGTGTTATCACCTAAATTGATAGATTTTAAATTACCAATTATTGAACACAGTAATTGGAGGGGTATATATTTATTGATAAAGGGCTCTGAATTTATTTTACATAACTTTTTATATCCGACAATGTCGGATATAATTCTGTTTTGGGCGTATACACGACTGTGTTGGATATGCATCTCTATCATAGAATAAATTTGTTCTTTCATAAATCCTCTTTATCCACTTTCATATCGTCTAATGGACTTCTTATTTTCCTAATCTGTTCTTTAGTTCTTTTGATTTTATACATTCTCATTCACTTAGTTATAACACATTTAATCTCATAAATCAAATTATTCCTGCAAATTACACGAATATAAGATAGTGTAAATAACACAAATAAAATTAGAAAAGGTTCCTTTAACTACTGTTTTTTAATCTTTTCTCAATATATTTAGAGTTCATTATTCTAAGCAATCCCATATAATCTAACTTAATCTTGATCAAGTCTCCAACTTTATATTTCTTCTTATTTTCACCAAGATCAATTACCATCATATCAGAGCTTGCACCAGCAAATTTGAAGCTTTTATCAATTAATCCAAGATGATCCGGCTCTGCGTCAAGAAGACCTAAATCAATAATTGCTCTGTACGATGTTTCTCCAATATTGGTTTGGTCAAATTCAAAATCTTCTCCTTCAACATTTGTCCCAAATTCACCAATAGGAACAATTGGTTTTTCTATTAATTCGATTATTTCAGAGTATAGTCTAAATACATCAGAGTGCATTTTTTTTAATTTTTTATTGTTGTAAACATCTGTTCCAAGAAATAATGTTTCACCTACTCTAAAATGATTAATTCCTTCTGGTAAAAGATTTTGAAATATCAAAGGGATTGTTACTGACGAACCACCTGAAACATAAAGTATTTGCTTGTTAAATTTTGCTTTAATTAACTGTTTATATAAACTTAACTGAATTAATTTGTCATTATTTGGCAAAACGCCATACAAACAAGCTAAATTTGCACCAAGTCCTATTACTTCAATATTTTTTAATTTAAAAACACTTTCATAGAAATCAATTAAATGTTCACCTAATACGCCTTCTCGAAGTTCTCCAAGTTCTATCATAATTATTATCTTATGAATTTTGTTCTGCTTTTTGGCTTCTTCTGATAATAGTTTAATTGTTTCTATTTCAGTATTCATGCTCACATCTGCATATTTTACAATACTTGGAATAGAGCGCTTCGCCGGTGGTTTAATATATATTGTTTTAATTTTAGAATTTATAGATTTTATTACTTTTAAATTAGATACACGAGAATCTGATACTTGATTTATGTCAAATTTTAATAATTCAGTTAAATATTTTTTATTTCCACATAACACTTTTGATACAACAGCCCACTCAATCTTATTTTTTTTAAAAAGAGTATTAAGATAATCAAAGTTTAATTTTAATTTTTTTATATCTAAGGTTAAAAAAGCCATTATTCTCCTTTTTTATATCTCATTTCAATATATTTGCTTGTAAATCCGACTTTCTCATAAAGAAATTTTGCTGGATTATCAGGTTCAACATGTAGTACAATATCACCTTCTGGTAATTCTATTGATCTTTTCAATATTTGTTTTCCAACACCTATTCCCCTGTGGTCTTCATGGATTGCTATGTAAACTAATATATTTTCAGGAATATAATCTTTCATTCCTGTCTGATTTACAACTACTGCATCTATAATCTCTTTGTCATTTTTTGCTATTAAAACAAAACCGCCAAAAGATGAATATTCTTGTAACGAATAATCAATAGCTTTTTCAATATCTGCTCTTGGATCACTAAATTTTTCAAGATGATTAAACATAAAACCAACTATGTTGCGTTTTTCTTCCAAGGGTGGTTTATTTAGCGAGTTAAAATTTTTTAGTATCATATCTTCCTCTTTTTTATTAATATCTCGTAGCATTATAATCAAATTTAGGGAAACGCAAGTTTATATTTCAAATGGTAGATAGCTAAGTTGTTTATATCCGAAGGAAACTTCGTATAAACTTTTCTTTAACTTTTACTGATATTTACTATCTCTCCCTATTTCTAAATTCTCTAATGGACTTATTCTTTTTCCAACCCGCCCTTTCATTATTCTGATTTTATTCTTTCTCATATATCTAATTCTATCACTTTTAGCATTATAAATCAAATTATTAGTTTTTTGCGAGATAGTGTTCTTTAAACCGCGGATAGAAAAACATAGGTTGGGGATTAGAGAGGGGTAACCTTCAAAGATAGATTCCGTGTCAAGCACGGAATGACAGGGAAAAAAGGAAATTGCAACACTTTCTTCATATAAATCTCACCATTCTGGATTTTTTTTTCAATTAAATTTGTTTTCCATCTTTTTTTCCATTTCTTTAACTGTTTTTCTCTTGCAATTGCATCTATAATTCGTTCATATACTTCATAATAAACAAGGTTATGAACCCGGTATTTCTTAGTAAAACCTCCCACTAAATTATTTTTATGTTCTTATATCCTTTTTATTAAATTATTAGTAACTCCTATGTATATAGTTCCATTTCTTTTACTTGCTATTATATAGACACATCCATTCATAATGTATTATAATATATTTTAAAAAAAAATAAAAGTTACTGGATTCCTGCCTTCGCAGGAATGACGGAGAAAAACATTTCGCCAATATGGTACTTTGTTCAAATGGTTTTACTCACTCATTCCGTCATTATCGAGCTTGACCCGATAATCCATTTTTTTTTCAATTATTATTTTTTTTCTGTCAGCATCTTTTTTCCCGTCATTATCGGGCTTGACCCGATAATCCAGTTTTTGGTTTTCTGAATTTCTACGCCCCCATCTGATTCGAGAACTGACAACGCAGGAATGACCAAATATAATCCCACTATATAGACTGCTTTGTTCTCAATGGTAACCAGGGTTTTATTGGGAAATCAAGCAACTAAAATGGAGATGAACCACCATTGTCAATTGTATTTGTTTTTTCCCTTTACTTTTTTTAAGATTTGTTATAAAATACAGTAAAGGAGCAAAGATGAAAGCACTTTTATTAAGTGGCGGAAAAGGGACGCGTTTGAGACCCATTACTTATACATCATCAAAACAACTGATCCCCATAGCCAATAAACCTGTTTTGTTCTACGGTATTGAACAGATAGTTTCAGCGGGTATAAAAGATATTGGCATTGTTGTGGGAGATGCAAAGGAAGAGATAAAAAGTGTCGTAGGGGGTGGTAAAAAATGGAATATCAAAATTACCTATATCTATCAAAAAGAACCCCTGGGTATCGCCCATGCCGTAAAGATCGCCAAAGATTATTTAAAAAATGATGATTTTGTTTTATATCTTGGAGACAATCTTTTACATGAGGATCTAAGGGGTTTTGTTTCCGATTTTAAAAGGAAAAAACTGGATTGTAAGATCTTATTAACCGAAGTTGAGCATCCCGAACTATTCGGAGTAGCTCAATTCAATAAAAAAAAGGTCATAAAATTAATTGAAAAACCCAAAAATCCGCCGTCTAATTTTGCTCTCTGCGGTATTTATATATTTAATAAAAATATCTTTCCAATTATTGAAAAACTTAAACCCTCGCATAGAGGGGAATACGAGATAACAGAAGCGATCCAAAATCTAATGGATAAAAAATTTAAAGTGGGCCATTCCTTCGTTACGGGATGGTGGAAAGATACAGGTAAACTGGAAGATCTTCTTGAGGCAAATAGAATCATTCTGGATAGAGACATGGAGGGAAAGATCTCATGTAAGATACCAAAAGATACAAAGATACAAGGACGGGTCAATATTGGAAAAAATTCTATCATTTCCAATAGCACCATTAGGGGTCCGGTGATCATTGGTGATAATGTAGTTATTAAAGATTGTTATATCGGACCTTATACTTCAATTAACAATGGTTGTTCCTTGAATGGTTGTGAAATAGAGTATTCTATAATTTTGGAAAACGGTAAGCTGGAAAAAATTCAGGGAAGAATTGATCATTCATTACTGGGAAAAAATGTTGAAATAAAAAGCGTTAAAAAAATGTCCGCCTATATTTCCCTGATGGTAGGAGATAATTCTAAAATTACACTAGGAGGAAGAAATGATTAAAGGTGTTGAGATCAAAAAAATAAAATGGAATACCGACGAACGGGGTCGGTTAATGGAATTGTTGCGTTCTGATGATGATATGTATTCGAAATTCGGTCAGGTCTATATTACCACTGCTTATCCAAGCGTTGTAAAAGCATGGCATTATCATAATATTCAGGATGATCATATGGCTGTTGCTAAGGGAATGATGAAGATCGTGCTTTTTGATGACAGAGAAGGTTCGTCAACAAGAGGCGAGATCAATGAGTTTTTCGTTGGAGATTTCAATCCTATGATAATCAAAATACCAAAACATGTTTATCATGGATTCAAATGTATTTCAGAAGAAGAAGCCATTGTGGTAAATATCATAACCATGCCTTATAACAGTAACGATCCCGACGAATATCGTTTACCGTGGAATACTGAAAAGATCCCCTATGATTGGGATAGAAAAAATGGATAATGGGAGGATAAGGTGGAAATAATTTGGTACGGACATTCGTCCTTTGCTGTAATTGATAATAAAAAACTTATTACTGACCCCTATATTCATGGGTCTTTCGGTGGTGCGGTGGGCTATTCTCCCATTGATGAAAGCGCGGACATTGTTACCGCTTCTCATAAACACGAGGATCATTATGGCATAAACACCATTAAGGGAAACCCCGTGATCATTGATAAAAAAGGTGTTTTTGAAAGAGAGGGTTTTCATATTGAGATGATGGCATCTTTTCATGATGATAAAAAGGGAGCATTAAGGGGAGAAAACCTCATTGCAAAAATTATATCGCCTTCGGGCATAAAGATCATACATTTTGGCGACCAAGGGGTAATTCCAAATGAAAATATTATGCAAAATATTAAAGATGCGGATATTGTTCTAATCCCTATTGGCGGGACATTTACCATTGATCATAAAGAAGCATTTGAAATAATCCGGTTAATTGGACCCAAAATAGTGATCCCCATGCATTATAAAACGGAAAAACTTGGTTTTGATATTGATACTGTTAATAATTTTTTATCTTTGTTCGGCGACTACAGTAAGGTCCATACCTTGAATATCGAGAAGGGTGGACTTGCGGATTTTAATAAAAATGTGTTTGTTTTGGACCATGTGAGGTAAAATATGAAGTTATATGAGTTTCAGGGAAAGAATTTGTTTGCCAAATATCAGATACCCATTCCCAAAGGAAAGGTGGCATTAACAATTGACGAGGCAAGGGGGATCATTAAGGGTTCTATACTGCCTGTGGTAGTTAAGGCACAGGTCCTGATAGGCGGACGAGGTAAAGCGGGGGGAGTAAAGCTTGTTAAGACAATGGAGGATGTGGAACCGGTATTGAACTCCATCTTTGGCTTGAATATCAAGGGTTACACAGTAAATAAGGTCCTCATCGAAGAAGGCATGAATATTGAGAAAGAGATCTATCTCTCTTTTATGATGAATCGAAATAATGAGAAAATAACATTAATAACCTCTTCGGAGGGCGGGGTAGAGATTGAAAATGTAGCAAAGAATAATCCCGACGCCATACTAAAATTAAATATCGACCCCCTGGTGGGGTTGAGATCATTTCACTATATGAGATTCTTTGAACATCTGGGTATCCGGGATAAAACATTAAAATATCAATTTATCCATGTTCTTAACAATATGTATAAAATGTTCAATGAGCTTTCTTTGGGTTTAATTGAGATAAATCCTCTTGTTATCGTTTCGGGAAACAGATTGATCGCCTTGGATTCCAAGGTAGTAATTGATGATAATGCGGTTCCATTTTTAAAAGATATGGATCATATCAAAAATTATGATGACATGACAGAAGACGAGGTCAACGCCAAATCCTCTGGATTAAGTTTCGTTCAACTGGACGGCAATATCGGTTGTATCGTAAATGGTGCGGGATTGGCAATGGCAACAATGGATATGATCAAGTTCTTTGGTGGAGAACCGGCGAATTTCCTTGATGTAGGAGGATCTTCAAATCCAAATAAAGTAATAAGCGCCTTGAAGATCATTACAAAAGATCCCAATGTGAAGGTGATTCTGTTCAATATCTTCGGGGGGATCACCCGTTGCGATGATATTGCCAATGGGATCAAGATGGCGTTGGAAAAATTGGATATATCTCTTCCCATTATCATTCGACTAACGGGGACCAATGAAAAAGAGGGGGTTAGGATAATTGATTCTTTGGGTTTGGATAGCACAACATCAATGCAGGACGCTGTCAAGAAAGCAGTTTCAATGGTAGGAGAATAGTATGGCTATTTTATTACATAAAAATACAAATGTTATTGTTCAGGGTATTACCGGAAGGGATGGGTCTTTTCACACAAGATCAATGCTTGACTATGGTACAAATATCGTCGGTGGGATAACACCGGGAAAGGGCGGGCTGAGCGTTGAAGGTAAACCGGTATTTAATTCTGTCCATAATGCCAAAAAAGAACTGCTCGTTGATGCCACTATTATTTTTGTTCCGCCAAAATTTGCTGTTGATGCTGTTTGGGAGGCAATTGAGGAAGAGGTAAAACTCATCGTTATTATAACCGAAGGATTGCCGGCACTCGAAATGATGAAAATAAAAAATTATACAAAGGGTAAAGATATTAATATCATAGGTCCCAATTGTCCAGGCCTCATTACCCCCGGAGAAGCCAAAATGGGAATTTTGCCGGGTTCCATATTTAAAAAAGGAAATATCGGTGTCATATCAAGAAGCGGAACGCTGACCTATGAAGTGGTTTATAGTTTGACCAATGGAGGATTCGGGCAAAGCACGGTCATCGGCATTGGCGGAGACCCCATTATAGGAAGCAGGTTCATTGAATTATTAAGATTATTTAAAGAAGATAACGAAACACAGGGCGTTGTTCTTATCGGTGAAATAGGCGGAAATGATGAATTGGTGGCCGGAGAATATATCAAAAATGAGCTGGGGAAACCAGTGGTGGCTTTTATTGCAGGTAAAACCGCACCCAAAGGGAAAAAGATGGGGCATGCCGGAGCAATAATTTCCGGTAAAGGCGAGACAGCACAATCAAAAACAGAATTTTTAGAAAATCTCGGCATAAAGGTGGCAAATTTACCGCAGGAGATCCCGGAGTTTTTAAAAAATGAAATTAATAATTAATCCTTTTTCAGGACAACTTAAAAAAAGAGGAAGATTGGACATCTTTAGAAAATATATAAAGAGATTTTTAAAAAATGCCTATGTAGAATTAACAGATGGACCCTTACATGCCTCGGAAATTGCATATAAAGCCGTTAAAAATGGCTTTAAAACTATTGTATCTGTTGGAGGGGACGGAACATTCAATGAGGTTGTTCATGGTGTTGCGGGTGAAAAAGTAGATCTTGGGCTCGTTCCAATGGGATCTGGCAATGATTTTGCGAGAAGTTTGGGTCTTAATGGAAATCCTTTGGAAACGCTTAAAAATATTTCTGATTATAGGCCTAAAAAAATTGATATTATTTCTCTTAACGGTGGCAAAATAGCAACAAATATTGTTGGTACGGGCATTGACAGTGAAGTAGTTCAGATGCTTCAAGGTACAAGAAGTTATTTTACCGGTTTTTATAGGGCTCTTATTAGACATAAAACAAAAGATTATAATATTACTCTGGACGGTAAAGAATATTTTATGAAAGATGTTAATGTAATAGTTGTCGCAAACGGTAATTATTTTGGAAGGAATATGAAGATAGCTCCCATGGCGAAGATCGATGACGGGTTATTGGATATCATTATTATAAAGAAATTATCAAAATTTCAATTGTTTACATTATTTCCTCGTGTTTACAGGGGAACCCATATCGGGCATCCCAATTGCTTTTTATATCATGTAAAAAAAATAAAAATAGAAAAAGATGGCGGATTTTATTACGAAAGAGATGGAGAATTGGGTTTTTCAAATTTTTTAGAAATGAGTGTTCTTTATAAAAATATTTCAATATTAACACCGGGGTTATAGATATGGATAAATTAAAAATATTTTACAGTATTATTGAAGAGGAGGGAAAAGCATTACTTGGCGCCATTAAAAATATTGACAATAATATTGAAAAAGCAATTGATGAAATTGTTAAGTCAAGGGGCAAAATTATTATAAGTGGTGTGGGTAAATCGGGAATAATCGGATTAAAGATCGCGTCTACCTTTACATCAACCGGCCGAACAGCAATATCATTACATCCCGCAGATGCAGCCCATGGCGATATTGGGGTTTTAAATAAAAAGGATCTTTTGATCGTTCTCTCTTTTGGAGGCAACCAAAAAGAGTTTGAATTCTTATATGATCGTTGCAATACGCTTGCTGTCCCTATTATTGGAATAACCGGAAATTCTGATTCCAATCTATATAGACGAGCAGATATTCCAATTTTACTGCCTGTTAAAAAGGAAGTATCTATTTATCCTTTTATTCCTTCTATTTCCTCTACTTTAACATTGGCAATTGGGGATGGATTAGCATTAACATGTGCTAAATTAAGAGATTTTCAACCTGAGGATTTTGCAAAATTACACCCGGGAGGGATTTTGGGAGTACTCCTGAACAAAAAGATAGAAAATATAATGCACAAAGATAAGGATATCCCGTTTCTTTTCCTAAAAAGTCAAATGAAGGATATTTTATATACCGTGTCTTCCCATAGGTTGGGAGCCGGGATCGTCATAAACAATAAAAAAGAATTATTGGGTGTAATTACTGACGGTGATCTAAGAAGAACATTCGAGAAATATGGTAAACAGGCATTCGATCTGCAAACAGAGGAGATCATGACCAAAAAACCTTTATTTGTTCAAAGCATGTCCATTGCAAAAGAAGCACTGGATATTATGGAAGAAAAAAAGATCACTGCATTACCCGTTCTAAAAAATAATATGGTCGTGGGCATTCTACATTTACACGACATCCTTGGAGGAAATTTATGAAGAAGTTTTTAACTATTTTTATTATCGCTGTTATTATTGCTCTACTGGCATTTACAGCTATTTTCTTTTTAAGGAGCCGAGGGATCGGTTATAAAGATCACGCCTTTCTATACAATAAAGGAACCTTAATGAAAGAAAGAAGTGTAGAAATCGTTGATCTCGAAAATATTACAGAAATCAACATTAATTCAACCTTAACGACCATAAATTTAAGGCATTCCGAAACAGAGGCGAAAGAAATTCAAATTATTTATTGGAATAAAAAGGAGGCTTCTTTCTCTTTTGAAAAAAAGGATAGTGTATTGAATGTCTTATTAAAAAAAGACGGTATAATAGAAGAGATCTCGGGAAATATCGGCAATAATATTAATATCAATATTTATTCAAATAAGAGTAAAATAACACTAACGGGACTGAATGGAGGAAATATTCTTTTTCAATGCAATGATATTTTTGTAAACATGAAAGACCTTAAAAGCATAGTTAATTTTACCCTGAGTTCAGAAAATTCTTCCCTTGAATACAATAATTGTGATATACAGAGTATGACGGGCAATTTGGGTAATACTCACCTGTTTTTTAAAAAATGTTCCATTGATAATTTAGGTGGAAACGGGAATGGTCTTTATGTGAAAATAAATGATTGTAATTTCTCTGATCTGGATTTCAAATTCCTTAGCGGCTTTCTCAATATAAATAATTTGGTCTCGGAAAAACTCTCATTAGAGGTGAATAATAGCCGTATTGTTGTTTTCAATTCTACTTTTCAAGGCGGCAAAATTACCGGTGAAAATGTATATCTTGATATAAATAATAATAGTATTGATAGGATAAAATTAAAATTACTTAATTCCTATATAAAAAGCGATACATCATTAAAAAATAGAATAGATCTTGATACTAATGTGGTGTTCTATACTCCGAAAAAGTAGAAAAGGACCGTACTTAGTACTAAGTCAAATGAGAAAGTTTTAAAAAAATGAAATATTATTTCATAACTGAAAGTTTAAATGAATTTGACATTCTTTTGCTCCCGTGCTCCGTGGTTATTCTATTTTATATTTTTTTGTTTTCACTTTGAACCTGGAACCTTTGAACCCTTGAACCGGCTTTTTATTTCGTTTAATTCGCATAATTCGTGGTTAAAAAAGGTCGGTATTTAATTCTTCTTTATATTGATCCGGGTATGACAAATCCGGCTTCTTCCCCTTTGTTATTATATCTGATGGAGCCGAATTGGATCAATCTTACATCATCTTTTTCACAATCCTTTTTATTCAAGTATATCGATATTTTGCCATTGACAAAATCAATGCTTTCAATAATTCCCACAGACAAACAAAAACCATTTTCATCAGACAGTCCTACAAATATATCTTTTAAGTATTTTGGAGAATACCATATTGATTTGCCGAATTTTCCCAGTAGTTCGTTTCTTCTTTTCTTATTAATATTATCTGGAAATACAACTACGGTCCCTTCCCAGGCAGGTAATTTTTCCAAATAAAGTATATCCAGATTATCGTTTTCCATTTTTACACCGCTTTTGGTATAAACGCGGTCAAATAGAACCTTGTTAAAATCAAATGTAATGGGTCCGCCATTCTCAAAATATCTTCTGGATATCTCTTCTCTAAGTGATTTTCTTACTTCCTGTGAAGTATTCGATGCTTTTTTTGATACTTTAAGGTCAATGATCTTTGATCTGTCTATATGCTGGACCAGATGTTCCAGCTCTCTTCCCCTTTGTAATAATATTACAAGGTCCGGATCAACAATGTCAAGTTTGGATCTTTTTATAGCCCTGCCGCCATCACCGTGCACCCAGCCGGTAGTATCAACTATTACTGAATCAACTTTTGATAGAGCATATCTTAGAATCTTTGAAATGCCGGCTAAAAAAATAGAAAAACCGCCGCCGGGGGATAAATTCCCTATAAAGAACTGTTTATCCAATTTAACATCTGAAAGATTAAAATGAGGTTTATTAAATATTCCGAAACCGATGGTCCCCGGAGCTCCAATATCTGATTGACCGGTATCCGTATCAATAGCGCCAACGCTTACTCCCAGATTACCCAATTGATTAGCAATAAATGTAGTAAAAAAAGATTTTCCCGTATCAACTTCTCCTAAAATAAGGATCTTTTTAATGCTTTTTTCTTTGATAAGTTTGGGTATCTCGTACCATTTTTCAGGAATCGTAGAATGGTCCAATTTTTCATAAGAACCACCGTTTATATCTAATTCTCCTTCTTCTTTTACAATAATGGGAATTTGCTTTCCTTCGTGTATACTAATATTTCCGGAATCATAATTTGCACCAATAACCTCAAAAAGACCGTTCTTTAAAATTATTGTTGAAGGTCCTTTAACTAAGTAAATATCGTTTTTATTAGCTTTCATTTTTCTCTTACCTCGTGTATCAATGTGGGCCAAAATTCTTCAACCGTATCTCTTTTAATATAATAAATATTCGCAATTTCACCTCTTGGTATGGTAAAGTTCTCGATATAGATATTCTCCGTATCGCTTTTTGTGTGGCCGAAATACTCTTCTTCGTTCTTTGTTATGACCAGGTATTCTCCGTTCTCAAATTCTTCTTTTTCCGCCGGTTTAATAATACCGTATGCACACATTGAAACGATCCCGGGGTTGAGCGGAACGATATTTCTAATTCTTTTCAATTCCTTTAAAACGCTCAATATAAAATCTTTGTTTTTATATTTAACTATCAGGTTATCAATAAAATCCATGAGACCTACAAATTCTGTTTCCCAAAAAGCCATATTACACTCCAAATTTTTCCTGATCAAAATCAGTTTTTATTTCATTGAACATATTCAAGAACATCTTTAATGCATCATCATAGGGATAATCTTTTATCTTAATGTTGCATTCTGCAGCCTTAGGGTGGCCACCGCCCGATATGAATTTTTTATTTTCATCATTAACTGTATTTTTTGCCTCTTCGGCAAGATTACCGCATAGTTTTCCTGAATGGATATTGCCGCCGGTTGATCTAACAGAAAAATGTATACCATAATCTATCTTTGCTGCCATAATAAAGATTGCATCCTCACCGTTCGCAAGATCAAATAGAGTAACAGAACCAAGCATGGGCATAAGGTTCATCTCTTTTCCCATATATAAAAAGATCCTTGTGGCTTTTACTGTTTTTAATTCAACAGCAGTATTTAAAAGATTTATTCCCTTGTCCCAATCTTCTTTGTAGAACTTTAACATGAGCTTTGCGATCTCTTCATATCCGGGAATTGCAAGTAACTCATCGACATCTTTTACGCTTTTCAAATCAATGCTCTTTTTCTCAATGCCCCTTAATAGTTCATAGGAAAATTGAGGATGAAAGATATCTTTTAATTTTTCATCCCGATCATTATAAAAAAATTGGAATGCTCCGCCGGAAATACCGTGCAGATCGTGGGAATAGACAGAAAGTAGTGTTGATACTTCTTTTTGGCCGGCTTCGAACATTGTTGGTTCGAATCCTTTCTTTTTTTCCACCAAGTTGGGGAATTTTGATTCAAAATCATCATAAAATGATTGAACATAGGGTGCTATCATATCAATTGCAGGATCAATTACCCAGTCACCTTTCATACCCACCATAGCATAAAAGTCCGTATAGTCGCTTCTAAAACCAAGCGCGGTAGCAATATTGTGAACAATAAATGATGCAGAACAATAGGAATTTGGTTTCAAAGATGGGTTATAATACATTACTTTTTCCGGAACACCCGGCGTAAAATGGTGGTCTATGGTTAAAAATGGTTTATTTTCATCATAAAATGTATCATATTCTTTTAGGGTTCCTTTGTCAGTTATGAGAATTGCATCATAGTTATTGTCGGGAATGTCTTCTTTTCTCAGTGCAAAATTAGATGGGAAGAATAATTTATATTCATATCCTAAATATTCGAACAGTTCAGCCATAATAGCCGCTGATGTAATACCATCAGGGTCATCGTGGGAAAAGTAATAGATCTTTTTCCCTTTTAAATTCGTAATAAATTGCAATACATTTTGAAAATCCTTGTCTTGTTTTAGATTTTCCATGAATTCTAAATACTTCATATATACCTCATTATAAGTAGTCATTATAACTTATTATTCATTTCTTTTCAAGCAAAGCCATATATTTCGGTATTATAGATAAAGATTCTATTTTTTTATAGGATCATAGTT
>JAGGYO010000092.1 GCA_021162505.1 bacterium | reverse complement strand
TTCAAACTCTCTGCATCGGATTTCAATGATGTAAAGATCATCCACAAAAATGGATAAATAAATATTATAAGAAACATTATCAAAATCGTATACAATAGAAATTTATCAAATGTTTGGCCTGGACTTTTCATTGGTACACCACTTTTTTCTCAGCAATTTTTCTTTGTACAATAGTAATGATCAAGATCACCAAAAACATAATGAAAGCCATTGCAGCAGAATAACCCAATTCCATATCCCTAAAACCTTTCTTATAAATATAGAACGCGGTCACTAAAGTAGTGCCAGCGGGCGAACCGCCATTTTCATAGCCGGTCATGATATATATAGGTCCGAAAACCTGAAACGAGAATATTATTGATGTGGTTACAAGAAAATAAATAGATGGCGATAACAATGGCATGGTTATATTAAAAAATTGTTTGGTTTTGGATGCTCCGTCAATGTATGCTGCTTCATAAAGCTCCTTGGAAATATTTTTTAAACCGGCTAAAAGGATTATTATCTGATATCCCGCGACCTTCCATGATGTCATTAAAATAATTGAAAATAATGCTAATGAAGGACCCCCGAAAAATCCTTTTAAAACTTTGCCTTTCGGGTCAAACATCATTTGGAATATCCCTTTATATTCGTTAAGCCACTTTAAACCGTGCAAATGTAATTTATCCAGTATAAAATTGAAAATTCCGCTTTGCGGATTGTAAAATACTTTCCATATTGCAGCAACGGCAACTAAGGATGTAATATAAGGCAGAAAATATGTTACCCTGAAAACATCCTGCCCTTTAATCTTATTATTAAGAAGATTTGCAATAAATAGAGAAAATGCAAGGGTCAGTGGAACGGAAATAATAACATACCAGAAGGTATTTCCCAAGGACTGCCAAAATCTCGGATCATTAAATACCCTAATATAGTTCTTGAAACCGATGAATCCCAGATTTTTCAATTCATAGCGTTCAAAACTCATGACCAAGGCGTAAAACATTGGAACTATTTTGAAAACCAGGAGTGCCAAAAATGCAGGACCCAGTAGAATCAAAGCCCATAGTTTTTGATAATTCTTATTCATCATTTCCACCTACAATAAAGGGTGTAAAAGCAAATTTTTCAACATCAAAAAGACCTTTATCAGTGATCTTTAACTTGGGTATAACAGGCAATGCCATGAAACCCAATTGCATGAACGGATCTTTTAATGGTGAACCCAATTCCTTGGTTATTTTAAGCAGTTCTTGCATCTTCTTATCGGCTTCCACCATAGGAATATCCGTCATCAAGCCAGCAATGGGCAGAGGGAGATTACCAATGATCTCATTGTTCAATGCAATTGCAAAACCACCTTGTCTGGATTTTATCCTGATTATGGCTTTAAGCATATCATCGAAATTAGTACCAACGGCAATAATATTATGTGAGTCATGGGCAACGGAAGATGCAATAGCCCCCTTTTTCAAACCAATACCATGGATCAAGCCGATGCCGATATTCTTACTTGCTCTATGTCTTTCAACAACAACTACTATGAGATAATCTCTTTCTATATCAGAGACCACCATACCATCATTAGTTTTAGGTTTATCAATGATCTCCTTTGTAATGATCTGATTCGGTACAATATCAATTATTCTAACCCTGTCTTCCGGTTCTACCTTGACCTTAAAATCATCAGGTGAAAGCCAGCGTATATTCACACTTGCTCTCAAATCATAAGGGATCTTTACGGGAGTTTCATATATAAAGTGATTGTTTTCCACAACAACCTTACCCGATTTTATTACTGAATTTATCTTAACATCATCAAGAGAATCCAAAAGAACAAGATCCGCCTGATATCCCGGTGCAATTCCGCCTAAGTTCTTTAGACCGAAATATCTTGCAGCTGAATATGAAGCCACTTTATAAGCGGTAATTGGAGTAATTCCCCGCTCAATAGCTCTTTTTATCATATAGTCAATATGGCCTTGATTAATAAGATCATGGGGATGCCTGTCATCGGTGCAGAACATAATTCTTGTATGATTGAACTCGTCTATTATGGGAATCAGCGCTTCCAGATCTTTTGTCGCGGTGCCTTCTCTTATCATAATATACATGCCCTTGCTTAATTTCTCCATTGCTTCTTCTTTTGTAGTAGTTTCGTGATCAGAATAAATTCCCGCGCCAATATAAGCATTGAGTTTCTTTCCGGAAAGTCCCGGAGCATGGCCGTCAATAACCTTACCCGATGCAATACTTATCTTATCTAAGACCATGGGATCTTTTGCTAAAACCCCGGGGAAATTCATCATTTCACCTAAACCTAATAACCACTTTTCTGAGAATAGTGGATGAAGGTCAAAAGCCCTTAATGTCGAGCCTGAAGTTTCAAATGATGTAGCAGGTACGCAGGATGGAGCCATGAGAAAAACATTTATTGGAGCATATTTCGATGTATAGAGCATATATCTGATCCCGTCAAGACCCAATACATTTGCTATTTCATGAGGATCGGCAACAACACTTGTAGTTCCTCTATTAACCACCGCCTTTGCATATTCTCCAACTGATACCATTGATGATTCTATGTGAACATGGGCATCAATAAATCCCGGTGATAAATATTTTCCCGTACCGTCAAGTTCCTTTTCGCCGTGATAATCCTGACCAATTCCAACAATAGTGTCTTTATATATAGCAACATCAACGCCTTTGTCAATATTTCCAGTAAAGAAATTCAGTATATTAACATTTTTTATTACAAAACTAGATTTAATTTTACCAAGGGATGCGTCTATTTGTTCTACCAAGCTCATGTTCTACTCCTAATTATTTTTTCAAATTCTTGATTTATTTTTGAGAATGGAATAAGTTTGTAACCAAGTTTTATCAATTCTGAAATATTTTCTCTTCTTTTTTGCTTTAGAGAAAATGTCATTTCCCCATTCAAGAACTCATAAGGATATGTCAGTACAATATTCTCTCTCAGAGCCAACATTTTAAACACCTCATCATAAAGAGAATCATCCTTATTAAGGTTAAGTAAATTATATACCATCCCGTCATTTACTATTGGAATAATGATATTTTCATATTTCTCTTTTCTATTCTCCGGCAATGTACTGTATAAACAATCACCTGTCTCAAATGTACAATTTTTCATTAAATGATCTGAAACAAAAAGATTAACATTGTTCTCATGCATACGCAAAGCGTTCATTATGAGAAAAATATCCTCACGATATTCTCCCATATCAAAGAGGAAAAAATCCAGATTAAAATTACTTATATCTATATTTATTTCATCGGTATCGGGTTTTAAAAGTTTTAAAAAACTATTTCCATTCTTCGTCCTATTAATATTCAAAATATCCGCTACCGTTTGACCGATATCAGAAAAATGTTGCGTCCCCATATCTACACCACGCCTCAATGACTGACTATATGCAATAATGGGAATATATTCTCTGGTGTGGTCAGATCCTTTAAATGTAGGGTCATTACCATGATCCGCCGTTAGTATGAGAACATCATCATGCTCCATATATCCAATGATCTCCGGCAAGTACTCATTAAATTCTTTAAGAGAGTTATAGTAACCTTCAACATTTCTCCTATGACCGTATTTCGTATCAAAGTCAACAAGATTGGTAAAAATGATACCATTGTCCACATTATGATCGGGTAAACTTTTTTGAATCGCTTTGATGGTCTTTTGAATGCCGTCAAGATTTGATGATGTATGAACTGCTTGGGTCAAACCCTTACCGGCGAAGAGATCTTCTATTTTGCCTATTCCAAGAACATCTAATCCGGCCACTTTAGCATTATCCAATACAGTATTTTCAGGAGGGGTTGCAGAAAAATCTCTGCGGTTTGCGGTCCTTTTAAAATTATCCGGTTTATCCCCTATAAAAGGTCTCGCTATTACACGACCGACAAGATCCTTGCCGACCAATATGGACCTGGCGATCTCGCACCAGCGATAAAGTGTTTCTATGGGAACGATCTCCTCATGTGCGGCAATTTGAAAAACAGAGTCCCCTGATGTATAAACAATGGGAAAACCCGTTTTCATATGTTCTTCGCCAAGATCATTAATAATAGTAGTACCCGATGCAGGATAATTACCTAAAATATCCCTTCCGATCCTCTGCTTGAATGGATTTATTATCCTATCGGGAAAACCCTGGGGATATACCGGGAAAGGTTCTCTTTTAATATATCCTGCTATTTCCCAATGACCCGAAGTAGAATCTTTTCCTGATGACTCCTCTTGTGCTTTTCCGTAATTGGCAAGAGAGTATTTAAAGTGCGAAATGCCGGAGTCAAAAGGTAATAGATTGCCAAAGCCCATTAATTCAAGGTTTTGCAAGCTATTTTTCTTATATGAACTCACATGATCCAGGGTATTGACATTATAATCACCATACTTATATGAATCGGGTGTTGTTCCGACACCGACACTATCTAAAACAATAATGATGACCCTTTTAATTCTCATACCTATATTAAACGAAAAAAACGAAAATTTTTCAAGTTTTTTATGTATTTTTTTTATAAAATATTTCAGATTTTCCCCGTGTTTGATTTGTAGTCATTCAAAATATCTTGGCGCAAAGACGCTGAGATCGTAGGGAAATGAGTAAATGGGAGATAGAGAGCAGGTGGAGAGTGTCCTTCGATACAATTGTGAATGCAATTACTCGGGAACCGAAATAAGTGTGGAATTAAAAAACATATAAATGGAGGATCTTTCGGACAAATATCAGAATGGTTGCGTCATCTTAGCCTTTGGGCTTGCAATATTGCTTCCTATTGTCTTTTGCTTTTTTCCCTTATTGTTAGCGATATTCAACTATCATTGGTCAAAGGTTAAAAGTGAAGTTTTTTCTTCCTTCGTCATCATCAGATTTGACCCGATAATTCAGTCATTTCCACTTATTTTTTAATTTTGTCATTATCATTACATTCTATTCATCTTCGTGCTTGACACGGAGATCTAGTATTTTTCTTTCCCTTAATTTTTTGGCCCCTTTTACTCTGTGTTTATTTTATTTCTTTTGGATTTCCTTATCAAGCAAGGCAATGGCGAAATAGTAAAGAAACCGTATACTAAATACTGCATACTGTTTTTCACCTCTTAACTTACTGAGCCATACACTCTTTTATCCATAAAACCATTCACTCAACATCCCGCTTTTATTTTTTTAAATCTTAATCCCTAAAATTTGGAACTGTTAAGCCAAAACTACTGATTTTTCAGAAATATGATCAAGCCGGCAAAGAGAAGGACTGGAATTAGGCGTAAAAGATCTGATGCAGAACCTTTATTGATATGCTTATGCTGAGAATTATCTTTAAAAAATACAGGTCGTTCAACCTTGTTAATGGTACCTTTTAATTTTATAATATCAGAAGGAAATTCAGGGGAACCTGCTGCTTTCCATGCTGCAAGTATAAATCCTGCCACACGCTCTGCGGCAAGACCTGTTCGTTCATTTGTCATTTTTGAGGTATTATCCCATAATATTTTTAAATATTCATCATTGTAGACCCTATTGGTCTTATCCCGTGCAATACAGTCAGCTTTTAGAATACCATTCACATATCGGGATGAATCTTTAATAATAGAGACGGCAAAAAAACGAGGGTTTTTCCCGTCAAATTCAGAAATTTTATTATAACTATCCAAGACCTTAGGCTCCCAGAAAAGATCCATCATATTGATCTCATATCTCGCATGGATCCCAACATTTCCCGTTAATTGCCCGTCATAGTTCCTTGTGGTATGAAACGGCTGGTGAATATCTTCAATATAATGTGATACTATTGCCATATAAACAAGAGCCGATGAAAAATTTTTTTCCTCTAATGCTCTCACAAGTAATTTATAATATTCATCAAGCGCCCAGATTACGGTTCCGTTATCCCTTAAAAAATCCACACCATACATCCTTACTGCTGTTTTAAATGGCTGATCAAGATATGACTTTTTCCTACTGAGAAAATTTTCATAATCACAATAGTGGTTAGGTCCCTCATTCCTATCATACATCTTCCATTGGTCTGCCAAAGAAGCGTTATCGGCAACATAGTCAATACTACTTTTGAATGTTACACCGAAATTAGTTGATAAGATATTCATTGCCCTCAGGGTGGTATAGTAATGCACCTTCCTCCCCCATGAAAATATCAATATTGGAATTAAAGCCAAAATTATAAAAATGGTTCGTCTCATAGTAGCATTGTATCACTTTTTACTTTTATTTCAAATTGAATTCTTTATATTCCGCTATGTTCGTATTTTCGCATATGCGAAAATACGATAAATTAATAAGGAAAACATTATTTTCCCTTTAATTCTTTCTTAAGTTGGTCCATTTCTTTTTTAGTTCCGATCGATATACGGATGAAATCCTTGCTTTCAATATGGTAATATCTTGTTTTTATCCCCTTTGATAAAAGTTCATCGTATAGTTTCCTTGATGCTTCAAAAAAGAGAAAATTTCCATAACTCTTATAGGATTTAAACGAATTTTTCTTTAAAAATAGATAAAATTCATCCCGTATTTTTTGTACTATTTTTCCCCGTTCCATTCCAAGTGTAAATATTTCAGAAAAATTGTCCATAATAGCATAATGGCATAGGCCCAAATTATATGGGACAAAAAGCACTTTCTCCATTAAGGATATAATTTTTTCGTTTGCAAAAACATAACCGAACCTATATCCCGCTAAGCCGCATGCCTTGGAAAATGTTCGAATAATAATAAGGTTTTCATGTTTTTTCAAGAGTTCAATATATGTTTTATTTGAGTATTCAAAATAAGCTTCATCTATAACGACCAATTGATTATTTTTACAAACATATTCTACAAGCTCATCGTCAATGATATTTCCCACTGGTGAATTTGGCGAAACGAGATAAATGAGATCAAGATTTTTGCCAATTTGCTCCTTTGATAAAACAAAGTCATTTTCATATTTTAACGCTTCAATGGATAGTTCTTTACTCAATATCTTAGCATCATTCTCAGGAATAGGATATGTCGGTGTAAATATTTTCACCTTTTTTCCGGAAATTATCATTGTTGCAAGAATACCTTGATCCGCACCCATTGTAAAAATTAAATTCTTTTCACTTATTCCTAAAAACTCACTAATCTTTTTCTTCTTATTTAAATAATCAATAGGTTGTGGATATCGGTTCTCGGTATATTTATTTTTCAGAGAATGAAATATTTTATTTCTCAAATATTTTGGTAATTTTTCAGGGTATTCATTTTGATCAAGTTTTAAAGTTGCCTTTATATTCTCTACCTTGAAATCCGGAAGATCTTCAATGTCTTTTCTATAGTAGTTTTCACTCATAAATAATACCTCCAATAACCTTATTACCTTTTACCTTCTTGTATACATTTTGTTCACCGTTTTTCACAGCATATTGAATATAATTATCAGAAAAGCCCAGAGAATAACCATCTTTTTCTCTATTCTCAAGAAGTATCCGATTTGAAATTCTAATATTTTTTTCAAGAAATTTTCTTCTATTTTCAGTATCAAT
>JAGGYO010000294.1 GCA_021162505.1 bacterium | reverse complement strand
ATGAAAATGTTAACAGATTTTACTTGATATAATATTAACAGATCTCAAATATTGAGCTTGAATAATCTTATATCCGTAATAAAATGCAAAAATAAGAGCAAAATGATGAAAATACCCATCATAGTGATCTCTATATCCGTTGCAAATATAGATAATATTATCTAATGATTCTATAGGTTGTATAAGCAAGGGTTATTGAATCTTCCTTGGCTATTTTATCTAAAAATTGGCGATTTATATAGTCCTCGAGAAATCTTCGCTCTTTTACCGGAGCAAGATATCTTAAATGCAGTTCAATTCCTGAAGACGCGATCTTAACAAATAGCTTTGGTGACAGTATATTAAAAATAATAAGATACTTTTTGCTTATTTTTTTTAACTCCTTATGAACATTTTCTTCTATCTCTTTACTTTTCTTCTCAATCACCTTTAATAGTATTTTTTCGGCTTTTTTATAATCTGAATCAAATGTAATGACTATGCTCATTTCATCCCAAATATATCGCCAACCCGTATTATAATTATAGGTGTTATTCTTGAATATCTCACTATTGGGGATCTTTACTATCCTTCCTGTTGATAAATCCCCATTGACCCAATTGCCAACTTCAAGAATAGTAGTATGGTACATATCAATATCTATAATATCCCCTACGGTGCCCTTTATTTCAATTCTATCTCCTACTTCATAAGGCTTTTTAAAAACAATAAGAAAAAAAGCTGCAATGGTAACAAGCACCTCTTGTAAAGCCAAAGCAACACCCACAGAAATAATAGATATTACAATAGCAAGAGATTTTACCATGGAAAACCATAACATTAAGACCAAGACAAAAACTGAGATATTGATAATATAAGAATTTACTTTTTTATACTGATAGAGTTTCTTTTTGCCTTTTACATTTTTTTCAACTATCTTATTCAATATTTTGGCAATTATCAGTGCTAATACAAGGATAATGAGTGTTTGAACAAGCTTATTGAATATAGGTGAATACAAAATACTGTTCTCATCGGTAAAGAAATTTTTCATATTTACTAAAACCCCGTTGTACCCGTAAAATTAAAATCATCTATCACAAGTTCGGGAATGACGATCCCACCGAACCAGCCATTAGAATAATAATGCTGAATATTTCCCAGCATCTCAACATTATTCAATGTCTCCATAATATCAATGGTAAATCTTAAATTATTTCCTGTTCCAACAATCCTTCCATTCTCAATAATAAAAACACCGTTTCGCGTCATACCGGTAAAAAGTGTTTTTTTCCTATCCAAGGTATTGGTATAATTAAAACGAGTGATAAGCAGTCCTTGTTCAATATTTCCCAGCATTTGTTCAAAGGAATTATTCCCTTTTTCCAATACCATATTCATAGGCAATGCACTATTGAAACCCCATAATGAATGACCTGTAATGGGTAAGCCGGTAATTTTTGCTCCCTTTGTATCCATTGGCATATTCCTAAAAATTCCCTTTTCAAACAATGTGAGTTTTTTCCTCTCCTGCAGCTCAAAATCAAAATTACTACCCATAGTGAGCCCATTGGAATAATCATCAAAAAGAGTGATGTTTTCTCCAACTACCCTATCATCCATTTTATCGCTTAGATAACTCCTTTTCTCTGCAAATGCTTGAGAATCAAAGGCCATATAGGATAAATTGGTGAAAATATTTCCTGCGGAAAATTCTTCCAATAGCACTTTGTACTTTCCCTTCCCTATTTCCCGGAAATGATCATAATGTTCTAATCTTTTCAAGGGCTTTTCCAGAAAGTTCTCAAGATCAAAATCGTCCAAGGAATATCCGGTAAATTTATTATATGTAGTATTATCGTCTCTTTCGGGAATAATAATGAGATTAAAAAATGTATTTTCTACAAATCCTCTATTCCCGTAGGAATTTGCAAGGAATATTCTATTTGCTTTCATATTCAATGACCCTGAAATATTTGTATTATAGCTTTTTCCTTTAGAAAATATCTTACCAATTATATCTGCGCTGTTTTTCTCATTATAAGCGGCTAATTCATTATTAAAATTCTTATTATAGGCAAAAGAAGCACCCTTTTTAGGAATAACCCATTTATCATCATCTTTGAGATTTTTAACCGAACCATGTAAAATTGCGATCAATTTTCTAAGGTTCTCTTCATCATATCGATTAGTTGAAATAGTTCCATGTTTTTTTCCCATGGTCAATTCAATATTGATGGAAAAATTGTCTTGATCAACGCTCTGATGAATATTATTATCTGCAAACCGTGATAATTTATTATCATTTTGAGCAATATATACCCTGCAATGGTCACCCTGGACATTCTTTAAAATAAAAGAAGCGATACCTTCAAAAAATTCTCTATTCATTTCCAACTCCAATTTCAATATTTCTGAATCTTGCAAATGAAGCACCATGAGAAACTCTGGCTGTTTGACTTGGTTCGCCTTTACCGCAATTTGGAATACCCCAGATCCTATAATGTTCTTTAGAACCTATAGCATCACAAGAGTTCCAGAATTTCGGTGTTATTCCCGTATATGTGGGATTTTTATATATCTTTCCGAGCTTACCTTTTTTTATCTCATATGCTATCTCACAGCCAAATTGAAAATTTAAGCGTTTATCATCAATAGACCATGATTTATTAGTCAAGAAATAAAATCCGTGTTCAATTTCTCCTATAATATCTTCGAAGGAAGATTTGCCGGGAAGTAAATTTATACTTGTCATTCTTACAAGAGGAATATTCTGAAAACCATCTGCTCTCATTGTTCCATTGGAAACCTGACCTATCACAGAAGCTGTCTCTCTTGATGTTTGATATCCGACAAAGAGTCCATCTTTGATTAAATAAGTGGATTGTGCCTGAACACCTTCATCATCATAAGCAAATCCACCTAATGCTTCAACATTTGTTGCGTCTGCAACAATATTTACTAATGGTGAGCCATATTGCAGATCATATAATTTATCCGGAGTAGCAAAACTAGTACCCGCGAAAGAGCGTTCATATCCCAATACCCTATCCAACTCGGTGGGGTGACCAATAGATTCATGAATTTGCAAAGCTAATTGTGATCCTTCCAAAACTATATCTTTTCTTCCATAAGGAACAGAAGGAGCATTTAATAATTCAATTGCCTCTTTTGCAATTCTTCGGCCATTATTCTCAAGATCCATTGAAAGTATAAATTCCCACCCACTATTTCTATAATCTCCACCAAAAGATGCAGGATAAGATCTTTTAGCAATTTCGTTACCATCAAACGCAAAACATCCAATTCCACCACCGGTTTGAATAAAATTCTGATATATAAAACTCCCATCGGTATTAGCAAAATATTTTTCCTCATTTCTAAAGTCCGCATTAGTAGTTGCAATAATGATCTTTTTATCCAACTTCATAGCATTGTTCGCTTTCAATAAGTGGGATAAGATCGCGCCTTCATCCATATCAAAAGGATTCTTCTCATATGTCGAATAAAAGGTATCATTAAAAACCGGATTCGGTGCAAGAATAACTTTTTTATTACTTATCATTGAATTATTTTCGGCGATTAAAATTGCTTTTTTACAAGCTTTTTCAATATTAATCTTCGTAAGATCATACCCCGAGGCAAATCCCCAGGAACCTTTATACAGAACTCTTATTCCGAAACCAATTGTAAAAGAATAATTATTTCTTTCAATATTTCCATTTTTTATAAAAATTTGTTTTGATCTTCTGGAAACTATACGAATATCACCGTATGACACACCAGCAACTGATATAGAATTTAATGCAAAATCAGTAAATTCTTTCATTTATTATTCCCTATACTAATTTTTTTTTGATCAAATTACTAAGTCGAATAATTCCTTCTTCAATTGTGTCTTCCTTGGGAAAAGAAAAATTAAGGCGCATGGTATTTTTTAATTGACCATAACAATCAAATGCTGATCCAACAATATACGCAACATTTTCTTTTATTGCTTCCGGAAACATTGTTTCGGTGTTGATTTCTTCAGGAAAAGTGACCCAAAGGAAAAGACCGCCTTCTGGTTTGGTCCACTTGATCTTTGGGTGTTTAGGCATATGATCTTCTAAGGCTTTTAACATAATATCTCTTTTTTTTCTGTATTCTATCCTTACTTTTTTTACATTTTTAAGTAAATCTCCCCTTCTCATAAACTCAGCAGCAATCGCTTGAGTAAAGGAAGGGGTACAAAGATCTACTGCTTGTTTAGCAGTAATAAGCTTATCGATCAATTTCTCATTACCAATGACCCATCCCAGTCGCAATCCCGGAGCAAATATCTTGCTCATTGTATGCAATGCTAAAACATTTCCCGATTGGTCCATTTTCATAAGTGGGGTAACATCATCGCCTTCATACCTAAGTTCACGATATGGAGTATCTTCAATAAGCAGAAAATTATATTTTTCTGAAAGTTCAATTAATCTGATTCTTTTATCATGGGATATAGTAATCCCTGTAGGATTCTGAAAATCAGGTACAACATAAACGAATTTATAATGTTCCTCTTGGGCTTTCAAATTCTTTAATTTCTCCTCCAGAAAATCAATACTAATCCCAGTGTCATCGTCATCCATTTTTATACCAATAAATTTTGCACCGTACTGATTAAATGCAGACAAACCACCCAAGTATGTAGGTCTTTCCACAAGAACAGGATCCGAAGGATCGATAAACAATTTACCGACAAGATCAAGAGCTTGTTGAGAAGCTGTGGTAACCAAGATATTTTTTGGTTCAATATCAATGCCGGTCATTTCTTTTTCCCATTTTATGAGTTCTTCAACAAAGGATTTATAACCCTCGGTAGCGCCATATTGCAGTGCTTTGGCGCCTTCGCGCGCCATAACTGTTTTTGTTATATCAGCAACTTCTTCCGTTGGGAATGTGTCAGGAGCAGGTAAACCACCGGCAAAAGATATAATTTCATCATTGCCCGTAAGTTTTAATAATTCCCTAATAGCTGATTTTTTCATTCGCCTTGCATTAATAGAGTAATTTTTTTCAAGATCAAACATAATATCCTCCTGATTTACTTTTTGGATTTTGCTATCTTTTTAGCATCAGAAACTGAAATACCTTTTTTTATATACTTATCATAGCAAGTATTACAAACAACATGTTTATCGGTCAATTTTTCAATGAATTTGAACTTTCCGCAAACTTCACAGGTTTGAAACCTTCCCTTAAAAAATGTTGTAATGAATTTTTCCGCTTGTTCTTCCTCTCTTAATTTCTTTTCCAAATTGTACAATTCTATAGAAAAATATCGGTTGACCTTGTCAAAATCCAGTTTATTGATTGTCTCAGCAAGATCATTCACTTTTTCCTCAAGCCCTGCAACTCTTTGCAATAACTTTTCAAATAATTCTCTGTCCTTAGATTCTTCGTAACTCATGTTTAATTATACCATAAAAGTTTTTTATTTCAAGTGGGGACGGTGCTTGCATTTTTGCATTTTTTTGAATAGTTTAATTAAACTTTCGCTTTTGCAATTTTATATAATCTTCCTAAGTATGAGTACTTAAGATTTTTAAAAGGTCCGATCTGATTGATTTCGCTATATTTTAGGCCACAAATATCTCTCAATAAAATAATTAATTTTGCTCTTAATATTTTTCCAGTCTGCGTTTTAATGTCTATTTCATCAACCTTAGTACCAGTTTCTTTCTCAAATTTTCTTATTAAATACCAAAAATCTTCTGTGCCATTGTCATCAATTCTCATCTGAGAATTATGTTCATCCAATTTCCTTCTATCCCCAATTTGATAGGCTTCCGCTTCAAACTTTTCATTCCCCATTATCTCTCCCATCCTTGTTTTTCTTATTGGTAAATCATCTATTTTACTATATGTCTTTAATAATGCAATAAAGTTCTCTCTATCATGTAATACTTTTTCAACAAATCGGTTATTTACTATTTTGGATTCTTTTCCAGTAAAATATTCATTTATACTACACCATTTGTAATCAAATGGATTTTTTACAACACCTGCTTTTAACGCATTCAATAGAACATATAATATTCCAATTTGTAAATATTCCTCTCTTTGAATAAGAGTTGATTTATATCTTCCCTGAAAAACATATCCCTTGCCACCCACAATCTTTCTATATATCATTCCAAATTCACCATTCAAATCTCTCATAAATCTTGATAAATTACCCGATGTATTTTCCATGATTAAATGATAATGATTATCCAAAATAGAGTAAGCAAGAATGCCAATTTTATATTTTTTTGACTTTTCATCAAGAAGCCTTACAAATATTTTCTTTAAATTATCAGTAAAAAATATTTTTTCACCGTTAATCCCTCGGCTCATAATGTGATGTAAGGCACCTTTATAGGTAAGTCTCGCTCTTCTCATAACAATATTCTATCATAAAAAATGCAAAAATGCAAGCACCGTCCCCCATTAAAATAAACGCCTGAGCAGGGATTCGACCCCCGAACCTAATGGTTAACAGCCATTTGCTCTACCATTGAGCTACTCAGGCATTTATATGAAGTTTCATTATATAAATTTTTTAAAAAAAAGTCAAGAGTTTTATTGAGATTTAATATAAAATGTTACCCTTGTTCCTTTGTTTAATTCGCTTTGTATTTCTATTTCTCCATTGTACTTATCAATGATCCGTTTAACGATATAAAGACCTAATCCCATACCCCTGATCTTCGTTATATCTTCGCCCTGTACGAATTTCTCGTATATATGTTTTTCTAATTCAGTATCAATACCAATACCTTGATCTTCAATATACATTCCTGCCAAATTCTGCTTTGTTATACATCCTATTTTGATAATTGTCCCCGGCTTGGAGAATTTTATACTATTCTCAAGAAGATTTTCAAGAATTATCCTAAGATCCAATTTTCTCATAATAACCTTTTCACTACATTCTGCATTATCAATCATTAATTTTATATGTTCCTTTGTCAGGAATTCAATATAATCATCTTTTAGCTCTTTAAAAATTTCATTGATATTGATCAATTCCTCTTTATTTTCCGTATCATTTTGGAAATCAACTCTAAGAAGAGAAAAGATTTTCTCTATATTTGCTTTGATCCTAACTAAGTTCCTTGACACGCTTTCAATGTTCTTTTTATATTTTTTCATTATAATTTTATCTTGACTCACTTTATTAAAATTACCCAAGAAAATAGTAAGAGGAGTATTCAATTCATGTGCAATTTGCGAAAACATTTCTTCTTTTATCTTTTCATCTTTTTTTACTTTTTCTAAATGCTCAGCAATTATTTTATTTTTTAATTCAAGTTCATTTTTTATTTTCAAATTTTCCATCGTTTTTAAAGAAGCGGTTTTAATAGACTGATACCTTACTGCATTAATAAGAATACCAACCCCTGATAGTAAAAATCCATTTAATAGCAAAGCTACAATATGTAATGCTTCGGTTTTAAATAAATATAAAAATATGATCAGGAGTATAT
>JAGGYO010000054.1 GCA_021162505.1 bacterium | reverse complement strand
GTGTTTTTAGGAATAATTATATAAGTAGAATCCACGCTTTTTTTTCTAAATAGATTATCTAAAAAAGGAAGGTAAATATCCTTGCAAAACAAGATCACTTTTTTTGAACTAAGCATCTCATTTCTGTTATAATCATTTATTTCTGTTTTTTCTTTAAAATAATCTTCACTGTTTATCTTGATATCTTTTTGAAATATTTTATAAACTACTTTTTCCATTTAACGATAAGCTCCTTTAATTTTTCATAATTATACGGTTTTTTCATATAAAACAAATTTTTATTCTTTTTTATTTTGACATCGTCTTCAAGATAACCGGTAACCAATATGACCTTTATGTTTTTGTGATTTTTAATAATATGTTCCGCCACTTCATCGCCATTCATTTCCGGCATTACAAGATCTGTTATTATCACATTGAAATTACCTTTATGGAACTTTTCCAACCCGATTCTTCCGTTTTCTGCAACTTCCACATTAAAATTATCATGCTTCAGCATCTTTTCCATTGCATCCCTAATATATTTTTCATCTTCTATAAAAAGTATTTTGATTTTGTCATTTGATAATCTCTTGGTTTTTTTCTCCGGAATATTTTTTTTCCTTTTAATATTTTTTCTTTCATAATAAGGGAGAAAAATGGTAAATACGGTTCCTTTGCCTACTGCTGTTTTTACCATGATGTTTCCCTTCATCTTTTTAATAATACCATAGCTTGTTGCAAGACCAAGACCTGTACCCCTACTTCTTTTTTTTGTGGTAAAAAAGGGCTCAAAGATCTGGGGTAGGATATTATCGGGAATACCATTCCCCGTATCTTCAATTTCGATCTTTATATATTCACCTTTTCTAATTCTATATTTCCTCTCCTCCAAGTTCTTTTTGATATTAATGTTTTTTACTCTGATCGTTATTTTGCCGTCGGTTTTTATAGCATCCCGTGCATTTGACAATAAATTCAATATTACCTGAAATAATTTTGTTTCATTAACCTTTACACATCCAAGATCTTTTTCTATTTCAACTAAAATTTTTATTTTTTCACCTACAAGTTTTTCAAAAAAAATAATATGTTTTTTAATGAGTAAGTTTAGGTCAACAAATTTTAATTTTACTTCTGTTTTTCTTGCATAATCAAGTAACTCTTCTATAATATGTTTTCCCATTTCTATATTATCCTCAATTTTATCAAAAATTTCATTATCAAATATCTCAGTTTTTTTTAAATATTTGAAATTTAAATAAATTCCGGTTAAAATATTATTAAAATCATGGGCAATGCCCGCAGAGAGCTTTCCTAATGCCTCAAATTTCTCAAAATTCATTTCTTTTGCTCTTTGCCTTGCTTCCAGTGTAATATCTCGTTTTATTGCATAATAATATTCTTCATTTGCTCCAATACTCGGCATCTTTTTTGCAGTGGACAAATCATGATATATCTCGCCGTTTTTTTTCTTATTAATAAATGTTCCATGAAAAGTTTTACCGGATCCTATTATTTGCCAAAAGTTTTTATAAAATGCCTTATTATGTTTTCCACTTTTGAGAATCTTCGGGTTTTTCCCGATAAGATCGTTCTTTGAGTAACCGGTCATCTTGCAAAATGCCCTATTTACATATTTAATGATTCCGTCCTTATCGGTCATTATAAAACCGTCACTCATTTTATTAATAATATTAAGTATGGAATCTGAAAAGAACTTATTATCATACCCTTTCGTTAAATCCTCAACCAATAACGCTCCTCCGAAAACTTTATTATTGATCTTCATGGGAAAGCCGCATACCTTCAAATATTTTGCTAATTTTCTGAAATAACTCTTATAAAAAAACGCTTTGCTTGTACTTTTTCCCGCAAGCACCTTATTTAAAATAGAGTGAAGCTGCTTGTTTTCAACATTTTCCATATTAAAATTTATTATTTTCTCATCGGAAATGTTCAATATTTTCTTTAATTTATCATTCGCGAAATAAATATTTTTATATTTATCAAAAAAAAGCATTCCGAAAATATTTGATTTTAATATATTATTGTACAATGAATATACTCTATTTTCAGATCTTTCTATTGTGTAAAATTCGGAAATATCATTAAAGGTAGCAAAATATACAGAGACATTATGGATCTTTTTATGTGAAATAAAAAAAGTTGCAGGAAATTCATGCCCTAAAGCATCTTTGGTCATAGATTCTTTTTTATTTGTTTTTCTGAATATATTGATCTTATATTTTTTTTCCAAATTATGGGAAAAAATGTCTTTGAAATTATTGACATTTTCAAAATTTTTCATAAATTCGGTACTTCTATATAAGATCTCTCCGAATTTATTATATAAAATAAAATATTCACTCCTTGGTACAACTCCTTGCCATATTTTACCTACGGAGGTTATCAAATAATCTTTTATCGACCAATCAACGATTTTCTTTATTGTTTTTTCTCTTATCTTCGATTGCTTTTTTTTCGATCCATTCTTTTCCTTTAGGATAATTAAAATATCTCTCATAAAGGTTATATGAAAAACGCTCTTTTTATCTGCGTCATATTTTTTCTCTATTTGTTCAATATTCAAAAAAGATTCTGTTTTTTCTTTGTTTACGGCAATCTTATACTTGTCATTATACTTGATAAAAATAAAAATATCAGATCGAGAAATAAAATTTTTAAGATGCTTTTTTATATTATTTGATATTGGAAAAATAAAATCTTCTTTTAATAAAAATTGATTCAGATCCTCTAAATGATTTATCATTTTTCGGTTATAAAATGCAATAATTTCTCTAGGTCAAAGGGTTTTTGCAGAACATGATCGGGTTTATTCTTCCCAATAAGTCCCTTGATCTCATCAATATATCCTGATATTGCAATAATTCTTGTGAATTTAGAATGCTTTTTTACATATTCAATTAGTTCTTTCCCGTCCATTTTGGGCATTAAAATATCTGTTATAATCACAGGATATTTATCCTTTTCCATTATTTCAATTGCTTCTTTCCCATTTGCGACTGCATCAACGCCGATCCCTTCAAATTCCAGAAACTTTTTAATGCTGTCTCTCATTAAAGGATCATCTTCCACCAAAAGTATTTTCATGTTTTCCCCCAAAAATCACCCTTACTACGGTCCATTTATTGTAAGTGGATTCAATATCTATATTACACTTATTCTTATCGATGAGATATTTAACTATGGAAAGTCCCAATCCCGTGTTTTTTTGTCCTTTTGTTGAAAAGAACGGATCATAGAGCTTTTCCATATTCTCTTTTGATATTCCCCTTCCCCGATCTTTTATTTTTAATACTATACCCAACTCTTTTTTTTCAATGGTGATTTTTATTTGCTTTTCTTTACTATTTCGCATTGATTCACAAGCATTTACCAAAATGAGATAAACAATCTCATAAAGATCGTTTTTATTTATCATTACGCTCAAATTCTCTTCTTGTGCTTTAAAATCAATTAATATATCCGGAAATTTGTATTTTCTAATATTTTCGAAGAATTCCAAAATATTTTTTATTTCATTATTCAAGTAAAGTAATTCCATTTCGCCTTCAGTTTTAGCAAACTTACTAATATTCATGACAATATTTGATGCCCTGTCAACAGCGGAAAGTACATTCTTATAAATTTCCCTGTTCTCGGCTTTTTCTTCCTGCAGGTTAAGAAGTTGGGTATAAGTGGAAATTATTGCCAGAGGATTATTTATCTCATGTGCCAGCCCTCTTGCCATGAGCCCAATTAGCGTATAACGATTATATGCAAAGTTTCCATTTAAAGAAAAAGAAGTAAATAAATGCATAGAATGTCTTACTACAAGATATAATCGTTTAAAAACATTTAATATCTCCTCATTATGGTAATCTATAGAAACATTAAATATTCCGCCTTTTAATAATAATTTATCGCTGTCTTGTAATAATTCAACATTAATTTTCTCTTCTATATTTATCATATTTATTTTTAAATCTTTTCTGTATTTTTTGGGGAAAAAATTTAGAATTTCCGTTTTTATAAAAACAAAATCTTTTTCTTTAAATGGTACATCTATCTTTTTCCACATAAAGCATTATAACAAATTATTGTTTTTTTTTCAAAAAATTTATCTGAAAAATCTCATAAACATATCTACCTGTACGTGACCGCACGCAGACAGGTTGGATTTTTATAGAAGTATTTTGTTTTTCTATTCTCATTATGAATGGACTTGTTTTTTGTCATTCTCGGGCTTCTTTTTTGTCATTGTCGGGCTCGACCCGACAATCCATTTATTTGTTTTCTGAATTCCTGATCAAGTCAGGAATGACATATTCCTCTTGTCATCCTCGTGCTTGACACGGGGATCCATTTATTTGAAGTTTGGATTTAGGGTTAGGGGTTTGAAGGACCTTGGACTTTGGACTACAATAAAAGGCAATTGAATTTATTAAACTTAGTAATTAGTACTTCTTTTTATTTCTTACTATTTATGCTCTCTATCATCTGACTTACCAATTTATTTACATATGTCGGCAGGTCTTCTATTGGGACCGATGCACCAACAGATGTTGCAACATCGATTTGTGAACTTTCAACATCTACCATTCTCAATGCAATAAAGTATTTTTTCCCGAGTTTTGAAACGGAACCAACGATCATTTTCCTAACGGCAAGTACTTTACCTATCTGAACGGCACATTCAGCGGAAGTACAACCCGATTGCTGGAAATCTACTTCTTTTAAGATAGAATTGATAGCACCTCTTTCCAATACGGTGAAATAACCGGAATTGATCATGTCTTGTCTAATAAAATCGGTAATGATCCCAGCATTTGAGGAATCCATATTTTTGCCTTCAAAATCTAATACAGCCACAAGTATCTTTTTTGCCGGCTTTGCAAATTGTTTCTTTACAATAACTTCTTTTTTGGATTTTGCTTTTTTCTTTACTTTCTTTTTTTTCTTAGGTATCGGTGAGGTATAAGGATGAAGGTCTTTTAGTCCAAAGGTCAAACTCAGATAGTGATAAGCTGTGAACTCTCCAAAGGAAAATGTATAATCAAATCTGAAATTTTTAAATTTAATGCCAAAACCGGGATATATCCCACTGGAAAGCTGATTGATCGCATCAATAAAAGCAAAGCGAAGAAATATTAAATTATTAATATCATACTCAAGCGCTACACCTCCCCGCATATTATTGCTATTTCTTAATAAAGGAGAAATCAAAACATTTAAATTTAATTTATTATTGAAAAATGAGGTACCAAAAGTAAAATTAAAATTTCCATCGGTATAGTAATTTTCTAAACCGTTTTTAATAGAAAGATTTAGTATTGATAACCCGAATTTAAGTTTTTTGATATTATAAGATAAGCCAAAAGATAAAAGCATAGAATCTTCCTTATAGTCATTTTCTCCTACAAAACCGGGAAAATATTGACTAAAATTAGTGAAAATAAATCCCATATTAAGCCCGTTAATAATATTATATGCCATACCGACTTTAATTAAATTGTTTCCTGATATTTTATGATCCTGATCAATAATTGTCCCATCAAAATCTGCCGGGGTGAAATTTTCACTGCCAAAAGATGTATAACCCAGATACAAATACATTTTTGAAAATGGTTTCATAGCAAGATTCACATATATAACTTGGTCATTTTCGCAAAAAATACCATTAAAACCACCGGTATTTAAGGTAAATTTATGAGAGAGGTTTGCCATAAATGCCGGATTTAGATACACAGAAGATAAGCCTATACTTGATGATGTTCCACCGGCTGTGGCTAGAACTTCCCCTTGTGAAACAATCAATAATTGACCATCTCCTATGTCAGTAGAAGCAAAACTATATGAGCAGAATAAAAGGAATAATATTACTACAAATATCTTTTTCATTTCTCTCTCCTTTTAAAATAAAGAGGTTTAATTATAGGTTTGTCGTCTTGTGGACTTTTTATATAAACATAATATTTTCCCGTATTTAACTGAAATTCTGAATCAAAATCGTTTAGATCAATGGTAAAAGTTCCATTGAGATCAGTTTTCCTATATATTTGAAAACCGTTCAATGTATATATTCTAATTTCACTGCCCTCGGGGAGATAAGCAATATTTACCATCCCATCGGTTGGATTTGGGAATGGATAAAAATCATAGTCGGCTGGATCAACATTTACCGCACCTGCTTTGTACTCATAGATATCATAATAACCGTTTCCTAAACTTGCCAGTATCTTATTTTCATATACGGAAAATTCTGCTGATACAGAATTATAATTTGTAATCCAGGGAAAGGTTTCAGTATTTGTAATATATCCCTCATTATCAAGGGTATAAAAGTGTATATAATAATTTATCCCGTCATAATCTGTGGTTATGATCCTTCCGTTCACAATATCTTTTTGAATAATTGCCCGATTGCTGTCATTGAAAAGTAATCCGAGAAAATCAGGGGAGGCGGGATTGGAATAATCAAAAATGTCTATTTCATAGTTATAATTAGAGTTAGATACGAAGATCATAGATTTTGTTGGATCTAAGCAAAACCCGTTTAAAACAATATTTCCCATTGGAGCCGGGCCGTCATAAACCCAATTATTTGAATTGGAGTCAAAAATAAAAAGTCTCTTCTCACCGGAAGTATCATAAAAACCTATGAGATAATTATTGATCTCATCATATTTCATTCCATTAACACTAATTGCACTTACTGAAAAAGAATATGTAGCCGTATCACTTCCATTTAAATTCTGCATAATTATTCCGTTATGCCAAGCTGAAAGTGTATAGACCTTGCTGTCAAATTGGAGAGAAATATCATTATATGTATCCTCAACAGCAAGTTGCGTAAAACTTGTACTATATATCCCTGTGGTTTGACTAACGCTTACCCCCGTAAGATCCTTTACTGCGAAAAAATTACTATTTGCTTGTGCGGACAGAGAGATAAGACCATTGTTGGTCTTTAACCAATTTGGAATTCCCGAATATGCTGTAAAAAAATCTGAGATCAAACTGCTGTCATTTATGTCTGCCGATCCATTGATTATACCTGTACCCAAGTTATTATAGGCAATAAAATAGTCCTTAGTTTTAACTACCTTGATCTTTTCTACATTTGTATTATAATCAATTGGTGTATCTGAGCCCGAAAGAGGTAAAGAATAAATTTCCATAGGAAGATTATTTCTAAAAACATATAATTTACCATTATGAGCGTAGATAAATTTTAGATTATTGACGGCTATAGAAGTAAAAGTAATGCCGGTAAGACCAAAATTTATCTGTAGTATCTGATTGTTCTCCGGAACACAAAGCCACATTTTATAGTTTATCGTGCTGTCACCCGTTATGGAGTGAGCATTGAATCCTCCTGAATTTGCAGAATAGTCAACTTCGGCAATAAGATTAACATTTGTATTGCCCGCTGCGAAGGTATATATTTTAATTTTATTTGTATTATCTGCGATTGTTAATACCTGAGTATTATAAATAGCTGATTGAAATTGAACAATACAAGCATCAATAATGGGATAAGAACTAAACATTTGATTAGTGGAGGGGGCATATTCTTTTCCTTTGGAAGTTCTAACATCAATGGCGTCAAAATTCCATTCATTGGGCTGGTAAAAATAAAATATTTCATGATCAAGGGGATTTTTTATAATTTTAGATCTTTTAATTTGAGGATTTATACCCAAAGCTCCCGAGCTCCTATTTTGTTCATTAAAATTAGAGTTTATACAGATCACATCACCACTTAGGTTAATTGCATAGGTTCTTGAATCGCCTTCAATACCTGAATATGATACCTGCCCGATTATATTGTTTTCCCAAAAAGATACAATGTTGCTGGTATTTAAATTTATCCT
This sequence comes from bacterium, assembly GCA_021162505.1. Taxonomy (GTDB): domain Bacteria; phylum AUK180; class AUK180; order AUK180; family AUK180; genus AUK180. Next base: position 15,017 of record JAGGYO010000054.1, on the reverse strand, counting down.
ATTTAATGATGAGTAACCACCGGGGTTTTGAATATAATATAAAAAAGGTGGTTCACCGGCTGGAGCAAGTATTTGTTGAGAGATTACGGGATCAGTTGTTCCATGTTGATTTAATGTGAGATTATTATTATTGTCATTTAAAACTCCAAAACCGTTTTGGGTTGTTATTGCAAAATTATTATTCACATCATATTCTGCAAAAGTCATGCTTTTAATATTTGCCATGGGAAATCTTCCCGAGCTATATAACTCAAAATTAACCGAAAAAGTTAATTGAGAAAAAATTAAAATCAATGGAACCATAAGTTGTATCTTTATTTTCATAAAAAGAACCTCCGCTTGATTGGAATATTATGTCAAATTTTAGAAAAAAAATCAAGAAAAATGTTAATAAAGTGTAATATTTATCACAAAAATTGAAAAAAAACAATTTTTAAATTATAATTAAGGAAGCGAGGTTAAAAAATGGAACATAATTTTAAAAATGAAAAAAAAATTTCCATCGAGGACAGAAAGGTGGCATATTTCAGCATGGAGATAGGCATTGAGGATCATATTCCTACATATAGCGGCGGATTGGGGATCTTAGCGGGAGATACATTGCGATCTTGTGCAGATATGCATGTTCCGATTATTGGTATTACACTGGTAACAAACAAGGGTTATTTTAAACAAATTATCGATAAAGAGGGTAACCAGACCGAAAAGCCTGTTGAATGGGATATTTCACAATATCTTAAACTCGTGGATATTGAAATAACGGTACCCATGGAGAAAAGAAATCTTTATTTAAAAGTTTGGAGATATGATCTTAAAGGTTTTGACGGTCATATTGTGCCAATATATTTTTTAGACAGCGATGACGAGAGAAATTTTCCGCAGGACAGGGAAATAACCTTTCATCTCTATGGCGGAGATCTGGAATACCGACTGAAACAAGAGATCGTTCTTGGTATCGGGGGATATAAATTAATAAAAAAATTGGGTTATGCAAATATAAATAAATACCATATGAATGAGGGACATTCGGCACTACTTACATTAGAATTGCGAAAGGATATCGGAAGTTTTGAAGAAAATTGGGAAACCTTTTCTCCTGAAATATCAGAAAAAGTAAGAGAACATTGTATTTTTACGACCCATACTCCTGTTCCCGCAGGTCACGATAAATTTCCAATAGATCTTGTTAAAAAACTATTGGATGGTTATATAACCGATTATGAATACGGGCATATTTGCGAAAATAATAAGCTGAATATGACACTTCTTGCTATTGAAGCAAGTAAATATATAAACGGTGTTGCAAAAAAGCATAAAGAGGTTTCAGAAAAAATGTTCCCCGGTTATGAAATAAACGCCATAACCAATGGCATCCACGCCAATTTCTGGACATCTCCTCCACTTAGCAAACTATTTGACCGATACCTAAATGAATGGAAAAAGGACCCATATTCATTAAGGACGGTATTTAATATTTCTCCTCACGAGATCTGGGATGCGCATTATGAAAGCAAAAGAGTTCTTATGGACTATATCAATTCCAAGTATAATCGCACTATGGACCCGGATGTATTTACCATTGGTTTTGCAAGAAGGATAACGGCATATAAAAGACCTCTTTTCTTTTTCAGCGATATTGCAAAATTAAAGGAGATAATCGAAAAAGTAGGGAATATTCAAGTAGTATTTTCCGGGAAGGCACATCCAAATGATACCAATGGAAAACGCCTCATAAAAGAAATACATGACAAGATCAAAGAGCTTAGACCATTTATAAAGATAGTTTATCTTGATAACTATGCGATAGACATAGCAAAAATACTCATTTCAGGTGTTGATCTTTGGCTGAATAATCCTCAACCCCCCAAAGAAGCGTCGGGTACATCCGGTATGAAAGCTGCTGTTAATGGTGTTCCAAGCTTTAGCACGCTTGACGGATGGTGGCTAGAGGGGCATGTGGAGAATGTTACAGGATGGTCTATTGGCGAAAGAGAAGATCTATTTAAAAAGATTGAGATCGAGACAGAAAGAGAGATAAAATGTCTCTACGAAAAACTGCAATATATTATTATGCCAATGTTCTATAATAAACGCGATGAATGGATGAAGATCATGCAGAATTCCATTGCCTTTAACGGATCATTTTTCAATACCCATAGAATGGTATATCAGTATGTTGCTTATGCATACTTTATATAGTACTACTTATTGACAAATCTCATAAACATATCTACCTGTGCGTGACCGCACGCAGACAGGTTGGATTTTTTTTAATATTTTGATATAATCAATAAACATGGGGCGGGTAGTTCAGTTGGTTAGAACGCATGCCTTACACGCATGAGGTCACAGGTTCGAGTCCTGTTCCGCCCACCATTTTTATTTCTTGCAATAATTCCTTTGTCACGAAACTAATTAAATGATTTTCTGAATTTCTGCTCCCCGACAACTATTTTTTTCGCTCTAACCGAGAATATTATATCACATTTAATCTAATAGTGAAATTATTTAGTGCGAATTAAATCTAATATTGTCAAAACTTACCATATATATGGTAGGAATTAACCATAATGCCGAAAATAGCAAAGAATAAATCTTGTTTTACTTGACTTTATTGGTTCGTCTCCCAAAAAGTTGGTAAAATGAGTTTAAAAAAGGTCATGCAAATTATTTTTTTCCCTGTCATTATGAGGATTTTGAAAAAATCCGTAATAATCTCATTCTTTATTTGTTTTGAGATTCCTACGCCCCGCACCAAGAAGGTGCTGGACAGGCAATTAAAAAACAATACTGGATTCCTAATCAGGTCAGGAATGACATATTATTCTTGTCATCCTCGTGCTTGACACGGGATCCATTTACAATGCAGTGATCATAGAGAACACTGAGGTTAAAAAACAATACTGGATTCCTGATCAGGTCAGGAATGACATATTTCTCTTGTCATCCTCGTGCTTGACACGGGGATCCGTTTATTTGAAGTTTGGAGTTTGGAGTTTAGGGTTTGAAGAACTTTTGATTTTGGACTGATCTCTGAGATTTCTACACCCCGCACCAAGAAGGTGCTTGGACAGACAATTAAAAAACAATACTGGATTCCTGATCAGGTCAGGAATGACATATTACCCTTGTCATCCTCGTGCTTGACACGGGGATCCATTTATTTGAAGTTTGGAGTTTAGGGTTTGGGGTTTGAAGAACTTTTGATTTTGGACTGATCTCTGAGATCCCTACGCAATTTCCAATTGCTCCGGATGACTTCGTTACTTTTGATCTTTGGACCTTTGACTTTGAAAAGCGGAGAGTCGAGGTTCATTTTCAAAAAAGATATTTAAAAACCAACAATATGGAGTAATAAGAGATAAATTACCAATAAAAAATTGAAAAAAACACTATTTTTTATTATAATAATCAATATGAAAAAGCTTGGAGAATTATTAATTGCAAAAGGCATTATTACAGAAGAACAATTGACCAAAGCTCTCAATGACCAAAAAGTAAATGGCGGATTTTTGGGCGAAGCTTTGATACGGAAGAAATTCGTGACAGAAGATAAATTAACAGAAGTGATTTCTCTTCAATTAAATATTCCCGTTTATGATGTGCGTGATATTGTTATCGAGGATTATATTCTTGAAAAGATTCCTGCGGACATTGCAAGAAAAGAGAGCATTATACCAATTGATCTTTTGGGAAATAGCCTAACCGTTGTTATGGCTAATCCATTGAATAGAACCCTTGTCCATGATCTTCAGGTCTTAACGGGATTTGAGATAGAAGTAATGATAGCTCCCCATTCTCAGATAAAAGAAACAGTGGAAAATATATACCCCAAAGGGGAAGATGACGGTGTGTTCGAACATTTGACCGAAATGATTGAAGGCACAATAGATGATGCAGAGATTGTTGATGAAGACGAAGCAGAAGATCTCTCCGGCTCTGAACTAATAAAAATGTCAGAGGATAAAAAAACAGAATCATTTATTAAACTTGTTATTATAAATGCAATAAAGAATCGAGCTTCCGATATTCATATCGAACCTTATGATGATAAACTTCTTCGTATTCGCTATAGAATAGACAGTGTTCTATATGAGCAAAAGAAGTATCCTATTTCTATACTTAGAGCACTATCGGTAGTGTTAAAAACAAAAACAAGCGGCTGCAAATTGGATGAGACAAGAAAACCACAAAATGGGAGATTTACCTACAATTTTCAGGGAAGAAAGCTGGAATTCAGAATATCCTTTGTGCCTACGGTAAGAGGTGAAAGAATAGAGATCCGAATTATGGATCGAAAAGCCATTGAATTGAATTTGAATTCCTTGGGATTTAATGAAAGGGACCTTAAAAAAGTAATAGAAACCTTAAGAAAACCATGGGGAATGATCCTGGTAGTTGGACCAACAGGTTCAGGAAAGACCACCACCCTATACAGTATGTTAACGGAAATGTATGATGATTTTACGAATGTAATGACAGTAGAAGAACCCGTTGAGTTTGACCTTTTTGGTATAAATCAGGTAAATGTAAGCGTGGATGAAGAGGGCGAGCTTGCTGCGGGGGATGTTTCAAAAAAGGTCATAGATGAAAAATTGGAACATCAAATGACATTCGCAAAGGCATTAAAGGCATTTTTGCGCCAGGATCCGGACAAAATAATGGTAGGGGAGATCCGTGACGGGGTTACGGCAGATATCGCTATTCGCGCCGCTTTAACAGGGCATATGGTTATTTCGTCATTACATACGAATGATGCGCCATCTGTTATAACAAGATTAATGAATATAGGTACCCCATATTTTTTGATTGCATCTTCTCTGGTCAATGTTGTTGCCCAAAAATTAATGAGGAAAATATGCCCAAAATGTAAAGAAGAGGTACATTATTCCGCGGATGATCTGGAAAAATTGAATATCTCTCCTGAACAGATAAAGGACATCCCCGTGTTCTATAGGGGAAAAGGCTGCGGATTCTGCTCAAATACGGGTTATTATAAAAGGACCGCAATATTTGAAGTAATGCCCATAACACCTGAAATACAGGAGGCAATTATGAGCAAAGCACCCGTAAAAGATATTCGTAGTATTGCGCAGGAACAAGGTATGATGACATTGCGGGAACAGGCCTTATCCAAAGTAAAAGAAGGTATCTCTACCTTGGAAGAGGTAATGAGAACGACCTCCGGAGGATAAATTGAAAGAGCGTATATTTGTTGAAAATATTAATGTAGGATACCTGGAAAAAGAAATAATATTATATGGATTTATAGAATCAATAAGAAAATTAGGTAGTTTAACCTTCTTTTATTTAAGAGACGGAACGGGAAAGGTCCAAGCATTTTTTAATAAAGAAAATTTAGATGAAAAAACATATAATACCGTAGAAAAACTTAGGGTTGAAAATATAGTCAGAATGAAAGGCATTTTAAAGGAAAGGCCAAAGGATCAGCAATTGAGAATAACAAAAGGGGAATATGAAATTGAGGGCAGTCAATTAACGCTATTGGTCCAAGGGGATGTTCCACCCTTTGAAATTGAAAAATTGGATTCCATTAATGAATCAATAAGGGATAAATATAGATATTTCGCTTTAAGAAATGAAAAGATACACAATAAGATAGTTTTTAGAAGTAAAATTACGCAATATATAAGAGAATATTTCTATTCCAAAGATTATCTCGAGATAGAAACGCCCTATCTCATAAAAAGTACACCCGAGGGAGCGAGGGATTTTATTGTTCCATCAAGGAACTTTAAAGGAAAGTTTTATGCCTTGGCACAATCCCCGCAGTTATTAAAGCAGCTCTTAATGGGCTCTGGATTTGAGAAGTATTTTCAAATTGCCAGGTGTTTTAGAGATGAAGACCTTAGATCTGACCGTCAGCCGGAATTTACCCAATTGGATATGGAAAGGGCATTTATTGAAAAAGATGAGATATTTGAAGAAATTGAATCAATGTTCTCATATATTTTCAAAAGATTAGATCTGAAATTAGAGCTTCCTTTTGAAAGAATGACATATGATGATGCTTTGGAAAAATATGCATCGGATAAACCCGATCTGAGAAATCCGCTTTTAATAGAGAATTATAATATTCATTTTAAAAATATAGAGGTAAATTTTATTCAGGATAAATTAAGAAATAATGAAAATATTAGAGGAATTTGTACAAATAAATTATTTTCACGCTCCCAGATCAAAAAGATCGAGGGACTATTAAAAAAACAGGGTTCCAGCGGCTTATTAACTCTTTCAAAAGATAATGATGAATTCAACTTTACCCTGGGAAAGTTCGTTGATGAAAAATTCTATGAATCCTTTTCATTAAATAATAATGAAACGATATTCTTCCAGGTAGGAAAAAATAACGAGAATATACTTAATTTTCTAAGACATTACCTTGGTGAACAATTAGGATCTTCGAAAGAAGATTTCAGATTTCTCTGGGTGGTGGATTTCCCATTGTTCGAAGAAGATGGCTCGGGTGGATATAAGGCGTCTCACCATCCCTTTACCTCTCCAATCGATATACCTGCTTTCATGGGAAAAGAGGAATTTTCACACATACCTTCTAAGGCGTATGACCTTGTACTTAATGGTAGTGAATTGGCGTCGGGAAGTATTAGAATAAATGATTTGGCTGTCCAAAAAAAGGTTTTTGATGTGCTTGGAATGAATGAAGAGCTGCAAAATAACCGTTTCGGATTTTTCCTTGATGCAATGAAATTCGGATTACCCCCTCATGGTGGTATTGCTCTTGGTATTGCTCGTATAGCAGCAATGCTTCTTGGTGATACCAGTATTAAGGACTTTATTGCATTTCCTAAGACCACTTCCGGAGCATGTCCGCTAACGAATTCCCCTTCAAATGTTTCCAGAGATCAATTAGATGATCTGGGATTGGAGATAGGGAGAAAAAATGGAAATTAACCTTGTGAGCATGGATTCTCAAGGAATATTATCTTCCCTATATGGTCCAAAAGATGAGAATTTGAAATATATTGAAAATAGTTTGAATGTTAAAATAACTGCGTTTAAGGGGATCATTACAATAAAAAGTGACGATAAAAAGAACGAAGAAAAAGCGTATGATCTTATTTATGATATTGCCAATTCCATAAAGAGGGGGTATAAAATCAATAAGAAAACCCTGAGATACCTCGTAAATTTTAGCAAGGAATATGGTGTAAAATCATCTGAAAATCTTTTTCAAACTCTAATAAAAGTGGGTCCCCAACGAGGTTTTATTCAGCCCAAGACCTTTGGACAGGAAACATATATAAAAGCAATGAAAGGGAACGAGATCATATTTTGTATCGGCCCTGCCGGTACGGGGAAAACATATCTTGCCGTTGCTCGTGCTGTAGAAGCCCTGCTTGACGGTGAAGTTGAAAGGATCGTTGTTACTCGCCCGGCAGTTGAAGCAGGCGAAAAGCTTGGATTTTTACCCGGGGACATTCAGCAAAAAATAGATCCTTATTTAAGACCGGTATATGATGCTTTATTTGAACACTTGACATTTAATAAGGTGCAAACCTTCATAGAAGATGGTGTCATTGAGATCGCCCCATTGGCTTTTATGAGGGGAAGGACCCTGAACAATGCATTTATTATTCTTGATGAAGCTCAAAATACATCCCGTGAGCAAATGAAAATGTTCTTGACGCGAATTGGGCATGATTCAAAAACCATAGTTAACGGGGACATTACGCAGATAGATCTGCCTAAAAAGAATTTATCGGGATTATTACAAGCCATTGATATTTTAAATGATATTGATAATATAAAGATACTGCATCTTTCAAAAAGCGATGTCGTGAGGCATGAATTGGTGCAAAAGATAATAGAGGCATTTGAAAAATATGAAAAAAAACAGTAAACAGAATTCATTTTTTATCAATTTGGGAATAAATGTTCACAAACAAGTAAAGAACTTTTTTTCCAGAAAAGACCGGAGTATAAAATTCATTTTAATTATTATTGCCTTTATACTCAGTTTGTGGATATTCAATAAGATCCTGATCTTGCCGTATTCCAAGATTGAGATCAGTGAAAATGTAAAAAAAGATATAATTTCTCCCATTGGTTTTTCCATAGAGGACGAACAAAGAATGCGGCAATTATACAGTGAAAAAATATCCAAGATATCGCCTGTATTTAGCGTTGATATAGAAAGATATAAGATATTCCAAACGAGCATTGCAAACTTTTTCCACTATCTCGATTTGATAAAGGATAAAAAATATTATACTAAAAAGAAATTATTAGCATCAAAATACTATTTTTGCAAAAAGCTGACTACGGACCAGTGGCATCGTCTTTTTTCGGTGATAAACTATGATGAGCTTGAGAACTATATAATCTATAAAATAAGACCATATTTTTATGAGGGTTTTATAAACAATTCAAAGGAAATTGAGAAAATAATAGAATTAGCGAAGAAAAAAACGGATATTATTATGATCCGAAACAAAGATATAACAATAAATAAGAACATTTCACAATTAAGAACCGTTGACAATATAGTAAATAGTTTAGTGCATAATAACCATTTTCAAAAGGATGGGCATTTATTATCTCTTCTTTTAAGGACATTCCTGCAAGGAAATCTTTTATATAATAGCGAAGCGTCCTTAGATAGTGAGAAAAAAGCCATTGTTCGGATCGCACCCATCATTAGAAAGATACAGAAGGGGGAAATTCTCTATAAGAAAGGAGATAAACTTTCGAAAGAAGACATTAATTTTTTAAGAAAAATTACCAAATTTCTAAGTGAAGAATATAGAACAAGGAAACAAATAGGTATTTTCCTATTAATATTTCTCCTTTTTCTCTTATTTATCAATTATCCGGTAAAGAAAAAGAATTTATTTAGGACCAATGATAAAAACTTTATTTTGTTCATCGGGTATGTCGCCTTCCTCATTCTACTGGATTTTATCTATTATGCAATGAAGATCTTTCCCAATGCAATGATATCGGAATTTCTTTTGCCTTTTTCTTTTTATGTTTATATCATTACACTTTTTATTGACAGAAAGTTCGGGCTTTACTGCGGTATCCTGATCTCCATATTAGCAGGAATATTTTTTCAAAATTCCCTGCCATTGGTGTTGTACGGGATAACAAATACTATTGTTACGGTTAGTTTAACAAAAAATATTATTAGGAGAAGTTCACTCTTTTTTTCCATGCTTCTTATAGGTCTATTATCTTCTTCCATTGGAATCGCTATGGACCTCATTGTCGGGATCAAATTTCTAATAATCTTTAAACATTTTTTAATCGTTATTTTAGGAAATATTTTTTCATATATTCTTCTTATATCATTAATTCCTCTTTTTGAGTCCATGTTCGATATTTCAACACCATTTCAAATAGTTGAACTCCTATCGGGAAATCATGAATTACTAAAAAATCTTGCTTTGGCGGCTCCGGGAACATACCAGCATTCTCTTTCAGTATCATATCTTGCAGAAGCCGCGGCAAAAGAAATAAATTGTGATCCTATGATCGCAAAAGTTGGAGCTTTTTTTCATGATATAGGCAAGATCAAGAATCCTGATTATTTTATTGAGAACCAGATATCTAAAAAGAACCCTCATGATAAAAAGGCACCCATTATGAGTGCCAAGGTGATCCGTCAACATGTGGTTTACGGGTATGAGCTCTCTTTAAAACACATGCTTCCCAAAGCGGTGCGGAATATAATATTGGAACATCATGGAACCTCGCTAATATCTTTTTTTTATAATAAAGCATTGGAGAAAAAGAACGGAGATGTAATAGATGAAAATGAATTCAGGTATCAGGGAAATAAACCCAGTTCCAAGGAATCTGCAATAATAATGTTTGGCGATAGAGTAGAAGCGAAATCACGGCTTTTAAAAAACTATAAATATCAAAACATAAAAGATATGGTTTTTACCACATTGGAAGAAATATTAATAAAAGAAGAACAATTAACCGATGCGCCCATAACATTGCAAGAACTTTATACCGTTGCCAATTCTTTCATTAATACAATTCAAAATATGTACCACAAAAGGATAGAGTATGAAGAAGAGAATAAGGGTTGAGATCTCTTATAAGGGTATAAAAAAAAAGAACATCTATAGCCCTTTCATAAAGATAACCATTGAGGAGATCATTTTTTATTTAATTAAAAACAAATTAATAAATAAAAAAATATTTGAAAATAAGAATATATTTGACATCCTATTATGCGGGAATAAAGAGATCAAGGAACTTAATAAAAAATATAGAAATATCAATAAAGAGACCAATGAACTCTCTTTTTCATATTTAAAAGATAAAAGCGACTATATTGGCGGGATTGTAATAAATTGGGATGAGGTTATAAGGGATTCTGATAAAACTTTTTATGATCGCAAGCTGTCCATTCTGAATTTTCTTTCACATGCCATTTTGCACATATTCGGTTACACGCATGATATACCAAAAACAGAAAAAGAAATGGAAAAAATCAAAAATAGAATTGTAGAACATATTACCATTACGGAAGAATCGTATGAACTTTAAAGACTATCTAAAAGAAGTATTTTCCAAAAAGCTTGGAATATCATCCAATAGCATTACAGATAGATCTAAATTGTATAAAGACCTAAACGCGACCCCAGAAATTATAAGAAGCGTTATCATAGAAATTGAGTCCCAGATGAAGAAATTACCCCCTCTCGGTTTATATATGAATAACTTCTCTAATAAAAAAGAGGGGGTTACTTTTGGGGATGTGTATAGATATACTCAATTACTGGAAAAAGTTAAGCAATTTAAACGGTTTTGTGATCTATACTCTTATTTATCCGCTTTTGAAGATAAGTGGGAATTGTTCAGTGATAAGGAAAAGATAACAGAAAAGATACTTGAAAGACAAAGAAAACTAATAGAAGAAAATAGGCAGGCTCAAATAAGATCAAAGATAAATAAAAAAAATATAGATACATCCGTACGATACTCCGGTGCACAAATGTTGTCTGGTTGTTCCGGAATGATATTAATATTTATTGCCTTGATTTATTTTACTATAAAAATTTTAAATTTTTAGGGAGTGTTGCATGAAATATATTTTAAAAAATCTAACCGCAATTACTTTTGATGATGATAAACCATTTTTTAAAGATCAGGATGTTTTAATAGAGGATGATAAAATAGTCAATATTGGCAGATTCAATGATCCCGGAATAAAAAGTTATGATATGTCCGGAACTATTGCATTGCCGGGGCTTATCAATGCACATATGCATTTTTATTCTACTTTGGGTAGAGGGTTGAGCTTGCCGGGGAACCCCGCAAAGAATTTTACAGAGGTATTGGAGAAATTCTGGTGGAAACTTGATTTTGAGTTGACGGAAGAGGAGATTTATTATTCAGTAATATTTCCCATTATTGAGGGAATAAAGCATGGCACAACCATCGTGTTTGATCATCATGTTTCAACAAAATATATTAACGGCAGTTTAAATAAGATTAAAAATATTATGGAGGATTTTGATATTAAAGGAACCCTTGCATTTGAGATAACCAATAGAAACGGTAATGATATCTTCAAAAAAGAATTAAAAGAAAATGTTGATTTTTTTGAAAAACAAAAAAATAAAAACATTCAGGGAATGCTTGGTCTTCATGCCAATTTAACGCTATCTGATGATGATCTAAGATATATAGCAGACAATTCTCCTGATAATATGCCCGTACATTGTCATCTTGCCGAGGATAGGTCAGATGAAGATTATGTAAAGAAGCTTGGGTATACAAATACCTCACAAAGATTAGCTGAGTTTAAATTATTGAGAAACCGTTCCCTATTGATCCACGGTGTATGGTCGGATGAGGCGGAGTGGGAACTCATCAAAAATAAAAATTCTTTTCTGGTACATAACCCTTCGTCAAATCTCAACAATGCCGTGGGGATCTTTGATCTTGCAAAAGCCATTCAAGATGGTATTACCGTGGGAATTGGCACAGACGGAATGCACAATATCCCGTTAAAAGAATATCAATTGGCATATTACCTGACGCATATTAAAAATAAACTTCCGGTGTATGGCTGGAATGAAGCATATACTGCTGTAAAAAATAATTCCTTGATCGCTGAAAAGATAATGGGTAAAAATATTGGAAAAATAAAAAAGGGATATTTCGCCGATCTTGCAATTTTTGATTATAACCCGCCAACAGATATTAATAATGATAATTTTGTGGGGCATCTTTTATTTGGAATAATTAATTCAAGGGTAAAGCATACTATTGCAAACGGTAATATTTTAATGAAAGATTTTCATTTAACAATTGATATTGATGAGGAAGAGATATCAAAAAGATCTATTGAGGTTGCAAATAATTTCTGGAAACGATTAAAAAAATGAAGATACTTCATGTACACAATATCCGGTGGTGGAACGCTACTTCGCATTATGCCTACAATCTGGCTCTTGCTCTCGATGAATTGGGACATGAGCAAATGTTCATTACGGGGAAAGGCAATCCTATTAATGAAAAATTAGAGATGAATAATTGGGACACATTGCCTATATTACCTGATAAAGACATTGAATATTTCCCTTTATTTTTCAAAAAATTTCCTATTAAAACCTTTGATCTCATTATAACCTATTGGGGAAGAGACCAACATCTATTTTATCTGAAAAAGAGCAGGAAACAAAAACTTTTTAGGGTTTGGGTAGATGCTCAGGATATGAAAGCAAATTCCTTTTCTAAAAAATTATTTAAAAATACAGATCTAATTGTTTTACCTTCGCAAACGGAAATAGATAAATTTCAAAAAAGGGGAATAGATTTTAATAATTTTTTTATTTTACGGGGGACCATTGAAAAGAAAGTTGAATGCAGTAATTATAGTAATAAAAATATTCGGATACTTCATATTGCCCGTTCCGATAAGGTCAAAGGTCATATATATATTTTAAAAGCATTAAAAATATTAAAAGAAAAAGATATTGTTTTTTCAGCAATTTTCATAGGAAATGAAGCAAATATTAAATGGGAGCATTTAATTGATCTAAGTGAAAAATTGGGAATATCTGCCAATTGTGAGTTCTTGAGATATCAAACCGATATTTTCCCATATTTGAAAAGAGCAGATTTAGGTATAATTTCTTCCATTGGATCAGAAGCATATTCGAGAGCATTATTCGAATATTTCTCAGCATCATTACCTGTTGTAGCTACGAATATAGGCATTATTCCTGAAATTTATAATGATGTCGAATTCGGGAGTTTAGTAAAGAACAAGTCCCCTGAGGAATTAGCAAGAGGTATATTGGATATTAAAGCTAATTGGCAAAAATATCACGAGAATGTCGGTTCTTATTATGAGAAAAATCTTAGTTTTAATATTTTTAAACAAAATGTTTCAAAAATGCTGGAAAAATGACAAAAAATATAAAAATATGTTATAATACAAAATGAAATTTAAGTTTGAAATACTGAAAAAAGATAAAAATTCTTATGCTCGAACGGGTAAAATGTATACCAATCATGGTAAAGTTGAAACGCCCATATTTATGCCTGTTGGTACAAATGCCACGGTTAAGGCAATTACTCCCGAAGAATTGGAAGAATTGGGTGCTCAAATAATCCTGAATAATACATACCACTTATATATGCGACCCGGCATGGATATAATTTCAAAGTTCGGCGGTACACAGAAATTTATGAACTGGAATAAACCCATATTGACCGATTCCGGAGGTTTTCAGGTTTTTTCTTTGGCTGCATTAAGGAAAATAAAAGAAGATGGTGTAGAATTTAATTCTCATATTGACGGGAGCAAGCATTTCTTTACACCCGAAAAGGTCATTGGAATACAGGAAACAATAAATTCCGATATAATGATGATGCTTGATATTTGCCCGCCTTATCCTTCAGAAAAAAAATATGTTGAGAAAGTGACCAAGCTTTCAAATAAATGGGGAGCATTAGCATTAAAAGCGAGAAAGAGTGACAATGCACTCTTTGGGATTGCACAAGGTGGAATGTATAAAGATCTCAGAAAAATGGCAATAGAAGAACTTTCTGCAATGGATTTCGATGGTATTGCATTGGGTGGGCTTTCAGTAGGCGAACCCAATGATCTGATGTATGAAATGCTTGAATATACCGCACCCCTATTGCCAATAGATAAACCTCATTATCTAATGGGAGTGGGTACCCCGGAAGATCTTCTCATTGGTGTTAAAAACGGTATTGATATGTTTGATTGCGTTATTCCTACAAGAAACGGCAGGAATGGGATGGCTTTCACTTCCCGGGGAACAATATCAATTAAGAACAAGCAATATACGGAGGATATGTCTCCACTTGATGATCAATGCCAGTGTTATACATGCAGAAATTATTCAAAGGCGTACATAAGACATCTTTTCAAAGCAAAGGAAATACTTGCAGCAAGATTATTAAGTTATCACAATCTGTATTTTTTCTTGAAACTTATGGAAAAGATAAGGGCATCTATTGCAGAGGATAGATTCTTGGAATTTAAAAAAAGTTTTTTAATAAAATATAACGGAGGTTAGTATGAGTTTAATTTTACTATTAGTAGAAAAAGCAGTATCAGCCGGTGCAACTACAGCAGGGCAAGTAGCGGGACAAGCAGCACCTCAGACAAAAGCACCTAATCCCATGGGTTCTTTGCTTTTATTTGTGGTTATTTTTATCGGGATGTACCTTCTTTTAATGATCCCTCAGCAAAAGAGATCAAAAAAGGAAAAACTAATGCGAGAAAAGATCAAAGAAGGCGATAAAATTTTAACTACCGGTGGCATTATTGGTGAAGTAAAGAAGGTTAAAGAAAAAAGTATTATCATTGAGACGGGAAAAAACGGTAACCAAATGGAAATTGTTAAAACTGCCATAGGACAAAATATTACTGAGTTACAAAGGGAGCAGCAGCAAAAGCAAAAATGAAGAGAGATCTTCATTATATTACAAAAAGCGAATTTTCAATAAGAATAGTAATATATATTTACTAT
>JAGGYO010000191.1 GCA_021162505.1 bacterium | reverse complement strand
TACTCAAGTACTTCGTCATGGCGGCTGTTAAAGTCGTCTTGCCATGATCAACGTGTCCTATCGTTCCTACATTAACATGCGGTTTAGTCCTTACGAACTTTTCCTTTGCCATAGTATCCTCCTAATTTCTTTTAATACAGCTGCAACAATCTCTTCTGTTCTTCGGGAGAAACGGGAATAAACTCTTCAAATTCCAAGTTGATGTTCCCGCGACCCTGCGTTAAAGAACGTAAAGTTGTTGTATATTTAAACATCTTGCTTAAAGGGACCTTTCCCTTCAAGATCTTTATATTTCCTTTTATTATAACATCATCAATATTAGCGCCCTTGCTATTGATACTTGAAAACACATCCCCGAAATAATCTTCAGGCGTATATATTTCAAATTTCATATATGGTTCCAGAATAACCGGTTTCCCGTTTTCCAAGGCATTTCTTATTGCATCGGAAAGAGCCATTTTTATTAACACGACATTATAATTTTCCTGGACAACTTCTATATCTTTAATGAGTATGTTTACACCCAATAATTGGTAACCACTCAATATTCCAATGTTTAAAACATTTTCAGCAGTATTTTTTATATCCGCTAAAAAATTTCTAGGGAAAGTACTTGCCTTTTCACCGATCTTAATATGTACTTCATTTTTATCGAATGATCTCAGTGGAGACATATTTATCAATACCTCGGCTTTACCAAGCTCATTCTCGGCAATACCTTTTGTATCGGCACTGCTTTCTGAAATGGATTCTCTATAAGAAACCCTGGGTTCGCCTGCATTGATCTCGATCTTATATTCTCTTTTCAAACGGTCTATTATGATCTCCAAATGGAGTTCACCCATTCCGTAGATTATTAATTGACCGGTTTCCTTACTTTCATTGAACTTAAGTGAGGGATCTTCTATTTCAAAATTGGTAAGAGCCTCCAATAATTTAGTATATCCCTTTGTAGACCGTGGTTCAATTGCCAATGAGATCACAGGATTCGGTGTTTCAAGTCGTTCCAGCATAAGAGGGAAACCCGGGGTTGATAAAGTATCTCCCGTTTGGGTGAACTTTAAACCCGCAATACCCACAATACTGCCTGGACCAATCTCCTTTACCTCAACTCTATGGTTGGCATGGATCAAAAAGATCTTTGCTATTCTTTCCTTTTTTCTTGACACATCATTAAAGATATGTTGTCCTTCTTTCAAAGAGCCAGAGTAGATCCGTACATAAGATAACTTATCAAGAAACGGATCCTTTAATATTTTAAAAACATAACCTAAAAAATGGTCTTCTGTTCCTATATCAATTAGGACCTTCTCGTCTTTTGTCGGATTAATTCCCGTGATAGGAGAATTATCCAGCGGAGAAGGTAAATAATTAATAATACCATCTAATAGTTGATGCACGCCCAAATTTTTTAGCGAGGCACCGCAAAAGACAGGAATCACTTCCTGCGAAAGAACTAATTTCCTCAGAAGACCAATGAGCCGGTCATGGGGAATTTCTTCATTATCGAGATACAGAGCCATCAACTCTTCATCATGCTCAACAATTGTTTCAAGCATGATATTGCGATGGGTTTCTACCTCGTCTAACAACCCTTGGGGAATGGATTTTTCTTCATATTCCAATTTTTCATTATCCCACAAGAGCAATCGTTTATTATAAAGATCAATGATGCCCTTCATTACTCCATCATCATAATAGGGAATGTTCAGAGCTATCGCTTTAACTTCAAATTTATTTTCAATATCTTTTATGGCAAAATCATAATCAGCGCCAGGTCTGTCCAATTTGTTTATAAAAACTATCCTCGGTACATGAAATCTGTCGGCTTGATGCCAAACGGTTTCACTTTGAGGTTGAACGCCTGCAACACCATCAAAAATAACCACAAGTCCGTCAAGGACCTTAATAGCTTTCTCAACTTCCAGGGTAAAATCAACATGCCCCGGTGTATCAATGATATTGATCTGGTGTTCTTTCCAATAAGCGGAAGTTACCGCAGATTGTATGGTTATCCCACGCTCTCGTTCCTGCTCCATCCAGTCCATTTGAGCAGTACCGTAATCAACCTCGCCTATCTTATATGTTTTGCCTGTAAAAAAAAGAACTCGTTCTGTTGTAGTTGTCTTTCCAGCATCAATATGTGCTATAAACCCAATATTTCGAATTTGAGTAAAAGCTATTTCGCTGGACATTTCTCATATTACCAATTATAATGTGCAAAAGCCTTATTAGCTTCTGCCATTCTATGGGTATCCTCTTTCTTTTTTATCGTTGCGCCTTTATTATCTAATATATCAAGCATTTCTGCCGTAAGTCGTTCTATCATGGAATGACCGCTTCTTTTTCTTGCAAAATTAATGAGCCATCTCATAGTAAGAGCCAAACTTCTCTCTTTCTTAATTTCAATTGGAATTTGATAGTTAGCGCCACCCAATCTTTTGGATTTTACTTCAACCGCCGGTCTTGCTTTTTCCATTACATTGTCAAATATCTCCAAAGGCGGCTTTTTTAATTTCTTTTCCAAAATTTCAAGGGTCTTATAAACGATATCTTGTGCAATACTTTTCTTACCGTCAACCATTATAACATTGATGAACTTTGCTAATATCAAAGAATTATATTTTACATCGGGTTTCAATCCGTATTTTCTTTTTTTATATGGTTTTCTTGCCATGATCAACCTTCCTTCCTTTTGGGTCTCTTTGCGCCGTATTTAGAACGACTTTTCATTCTGCCTTGAACGCCATCGGAACTATATTTTCCACGAACGATGTGATATCTAACTCCGGGAATATCTTTTACTCTTCCGCCTCTGACCAAAACAACATCATGTTCTTGAAGCTCATGTCCTACTCCTGGAATATATGCTGTAACTTCGATACCATTGGTCAATCTAACTCTTGCAACCTTTCTCAAAGCGGAATTAGGTTTCTTAGGTGTTCTTGTAGTAACTTTCAAACAAAATCCTCTTTTTTGAGGCGCTCCTTGGAGTGCCGGGGCTTTTGATTTCTTTCTTGATTTCTTTCTACCACTTTTCAGTAGCTGGTTTATCGTTGGCATTCTTCCTCCTGCTCTTGCATAGCCATCATTTTCGTAAAAAAAGCATAAGAATTTTCTACATTAAAAGTTAATTATATCACTTTTTTTTATTAAGTCAAGTATTTTTTAGTTTTTTTTAAGATTCTTACCAATTTTCACTATTCATTTTTCACTCTTGCCTTGTTTTCCGTCATTCCGTACTTGATACGGAATCCATAAAAGTGGAATAACCACGGAGCAGAGAATGCAATTGACAATGAACAATGGACAAAGGCCAATTAAAAAAACTGTCATTGCGAACTTTTGCATGCAAAAGGGTGGCAATCTCATGAGATTATTACGAGAACGCTCTCAAACCATAAGGTATCAGGACGCACCTAAACATCCGAGGTATATTCCTAATGTGGGACTTTGTCCCTGACTTCGTCACTTTTGAGCATTGAACCTTTGAACCAAAAATTTATTAACCACCGAGACACAGAGAACGCTGAGGTTAAAGAAAGACCGTCATCCTGAGCTTGGTTCAGGATCCATTTCTCTTCGCTCTTTTACTGAATACTTAGGACTTAGTACTTTATACTGGATACGGTTTCTCAACTCAAAACTCACAACTCAACACTCAAAACTTTCTTCCATTCTCTGTCATTCCGTACTTGATACGGAATCCATCCCTCCCCGTCATTATGAGCTTTTGAGGTGCCTGGCTCCGAATTAAGCGTGATAATCTCATTTCTTGGGGTTTACCCCGTTTTTCGGGGTCATTCAGAGGAAACAAGGTTTCCGTAGGAATCTCATTATTTGAAGTTTGAGGTTTGGATTTTGTGCTTTCTTTCAATTGTCCATTGTCAATTGTCCATTGTCAATTGCTTTATGCCACCGTCCCTGAATTAAACCTCTTATTGCGTATTTGCGCAATTGCGCAAATACGCAAGTACCCTTGAAATAAATTAATTTTAAACCATCCAAAAATCTTAAACTGTTCACCCCGTTAAAGATTCCATCTTTAACCGGGTCAATCCGGCACTGATTACAATAATTATCTTTTAATATGTTGTCTTTATTCATTGATCCCTCCTATATTTCCATACTGAATCCTTAATTGTTTTCCATGTTTAATATTTCCTCTAAAACTTTTTTCTGTGAAATTCTTTTGCATACCTTTTATATTACCAATTAATTTTTCTAAGGAAATGCCCTGTTCAGAAAGCCCTAAAAATGCGAGAAATTGAATTGCTCCGGCATCCCCAGTACAAAAACGATAATCTTCATGTTTTTGAATAAAAATAATTGCCTCATATTCCCCTTCGTGAAATTCTTTCCCAAGCATTAATGCTTTTTTCTTCATTTTAATAAATTCCGAAATGCCTTGAGTTTCAATAATTTTTACTCTATTCCCATATCTATTTTTTAAATTTATTCTTTCTCTCTCTCCGGTTTTTTGATCGACAACAATATATTGAATTTCTTTAAATACAATGGGAGAGAAATATATCTCAAATTGTTTGAACAAAGAATCTAATTTATTAAGTTCTGCTAAATGTATAATGACATCAGCGTCTAATATATATAATTTTTTCAATCATTTTTATCCTTTTAATCCAATAAGTGTGTCATAC
>JAGGYO010000349.1 GCA_021162505.1 bacterium | reverse complement strand
ATTTATAATAGAACAAGTCGAAAAAAATGAATATGATAAGAAAAAATTTCCGGATTTACTATCAAAAGTTACTTATTATAATGATATTTATGATATGGGGAATAAAATACTTAAAAAAAATCCTACATTTTATAGTGATACGGCTAAAAAAGTAAAAAAGGAAACTATTGTATCAATTGTTTATACATCGGGAACAACGGGTAATCCGAAAGGTGTTATCCTCACGCAAAAAAATTTCTTACATAATGTTAGAGTAATTGCACCGTTAATGGAAGTGAAAAACCCCGGAGAAGAATGTGCCGTAAGCATTCTTCCCATATGGCATGTTTATGAAAGGACCTATGAAAATGCTTGTTCTTCTGCGGGAGTTGGACAAGTGTATAGTAATATTAAAAATTTTGCTCGGGATCTGGCAGAAGAAAACCCTACACTTGTTGCTTCTGTACCAAGGATATGGCAAAGCGTTTATGAAAAAGTTATTAGTACAGTAAAGAAAAAATCCTTGGTTGCAAGATATATTTTTTTTATGCTTTTAAAAACCAATCTTTATTGGAAACTATCTTCGAATTATATGAAAGGTCTGTATATCTCTTTTAAAAAAAGAACTATATTTGTAAAATTTTTTGTATTTATTTATCATTTATTAAGATTTATTCTGTTATTTCCGTTTCATTTACTGTCGATTCCTTTGTTTAAACCCATAAGGAATAAACTTGGAACCAATTTAAGGGCATCATTTTCAGGTGCTGGGGCTTTACCAAGATATGTTGATAATTTTTTTAATTCTATTGGGATAACTTTAATAAACGCTTATGGAATGACGGAATCATCCCCGGGGATAATGTCAAGAGCGCTTGAGAGAAATACCATTGGAGTTACGGGAAGACCATTTGCTGAAACGGAGATAAAAGTTCTTAATAAGGAGAAAAAAGAAACAAAGATAGGTGAAAAAGGTGTACTTTATGCAAGAGGCGAACAGGTAATGCAGGGTTATTATAAGAACATTGAAAAGACCGAAGAGGTTTTGAGTAAAGATGGCTGGCTGAATACTGGAGATTATGCCGTTAGAACAGAAAATGGTGATTTGATCATTGTAGGTCGTGCTAAGGATACTATTGTTCTTTTAGGCGGGGAGAATGTTGAGCCGGAAGCTATTGAAGAAAAGATCAATAACTGTGTTTATATTGATTATGCAGTAGTACTGGGTCAAGATAAAAAGGCACTTGAAGCATTAATAAGTTTGAATACTGAGAGTATAAATAAATTGTCAAATGAATTAAAAATGAAGGTTGAAGATTTTATTAAAGACGGTGATGAGATTATTACAAATTCTAATGTCATAAAGTTTTTAAAGGATCAGATCAATAAATTGATCACCCCCAAAAACGGTTTTAAACATTATGAAAAGATCACTAAGATCACGGTAATAAATAAAAAATTTGAAAAAGGTGATGAGCTAACACATACATTAAAGGTCAAACGTAAATATGTGGAAGAGAAATATAAGGATCTTATAAACAGGGTTGACAAAATTTTTAAGAAAAAAAAGAAAAAGTAATATAATACCAAATATTTTCACCGCGGAGACGCCTGTCTGCGTGCGGACACGCACAGGCAGGCAAAGAACAGGGTTTACCCGTATTTAGGGATATTACCAAAGAAGGTTAAAAAGCTCAAGGTTTACCCAGCACCGTGAAACTGGTGCGGGGTGAAATGTTCAAAAGTTCAAAAGTGACGAAGGCATTATGAGGATTTTGAAGAAATCCGTAATAATCTCATATTCGAAATGGTACAGAATGGAATGCAAAGAAAATAGGCGGGACATAAATACAAAGGTGTCAGGACACACCTAAACATCCGAGGTATGTCCCTATTATGTGGCTTTGTCACTGTGTGTCCCAAGAAGGCGTCCTGACACAATATTTTATTTAACTGATTCCGAATTAAGTTTAATAATCTCATTTCTTCTCCGTCATTATCGGACTTGATTCGATAATCCAGCATTTAAGTAATAATTTTAACCACAGATTAGACGAATTTCAAAAACTCGAATTAAAGAAATGTAAATTTTCAGTTATGAAATAAATTTCACTATTTTAAATCCCTTTTTCTGTTTGGAAAATAAATTTTCCACCTCAAAAAGTATTTCTCATAAGTTGTTCTACTGAACACTTAACTGAAAATTTATAGAAAACATAATATATTCATCTTAATGAGTATTGAATATTTTTCAGTCATGGAACGAAGTGTGATTATATTTGAATTTGTTTCAAAGAAATTTTATATATACGATTCTATAACTTAATTTATAATAATTGATATTTGCTTTTTTTTTTAACTTTCAGCAAATGATTATTTTTAATCATTGAGAACGAGACCTTTTGAAAAGTAGAAAATTTATTTTCTAATGATTAAAAAGGCGGAGAATAAGAGATTTTATTTCTTACTGAAAGTTTAAATGAATTTAACCCGCTTCTGCTCTGTGGTTATTCCATTTCTTTTTCTCTTTAATTCGTATAATTCGCGTAATTCGTGGTTACGCTATTTTTATGAGATTGCCGCGCATAACATCAGTCAAATGGTCAAAGGTTCAAAAGAATGGTAATAAGTGCTAAGCCATTGGTACTAAGTGGAGAAACCAAATACTTGTTACTGCATACCATACTGTTTTTCAATTCTCGACTGATTTACACATCCCAGAAGGTCTTGCTTTTTTCTTCTTTTGAAACAAGGAACCCCCAGAATAAGAAAAAATAACCCAATATAAAATTAGCGTATTTGGATTTTAAAAGAAACAAAATAATCCCTGTTAAATATATAGCTACCTGCGCCAAAAAGAATATTCCATAAAAGTCAAGGCCATTATAGGGAATGAGCATATTGAATAATAATACGAGAACTAATAGTGGGGCAGTGAACCATCGTAAAAGTTTATGTGAAAAGATCAAAAACCATAACAGAAGGTTCTTTCTTCTTTTCATGAGGTCAAAAATAAAGGATAGGGAATTGGCATTACCAACACCGATACGCTTTTTTCTTAAAAGATCATTTCTGGGGTTGATATTGTATTCTTCATAACAAAGAGCGCGCTCTGCCAAGATAAATTTCCCCTTCTTTTTTAGAGTATTTAAAGTGATGATAAAATCTTCCATTAGCAGTTTATTCTCAGGGACTTTTTCAAAATATTTTTTTCTAATTGCATAAATAGGACCATAGGCACCTATGACAACTCCATATTTCCCTTCTGCTTTTTTGATGCTATTTTCAAACCATTGGTAAAAAATTTCCGATATGATCTTGCTTTTAACGGAAAATACTCCCGAGACACCATGGACATCATTATAGTAAAAACCTTTTAACAATTCATGTACGGCATTCTTTTCAAATGAAACATTATCGTCTGATAGAATAATGATATCATTTATAGATATTTCTATTGCTTTGTTCAATAGAGGAATTTTACCTCTTCGTTCCGGAGAAACAAAATATTTTATTCCCTTAAGATTTCTTAATATATCACCAGTTCTATCATTACTTTTATCCGCTATAACAATGATCTCAAGCTTATCTTTGGGATAATCTTGTTCTATGATGTTCTGAATCCTTTTCTCAATAAATTTTTCACTATTTCTGGTAATGATAATAATAGAGGCAGAGGGTTCATAATTAATACCGGAAAAGTCCCATTTCTTCTTTAAAATGCCTAAAAGAAAGAGAATGAGGGGAAAGAGCAAAAACTCGTATAATAATGTTCCTAATAAAACAAAAAAAATAATCTTAATCAACATACTTTTTAAATACCTCTAAATAGCTATCGCCCATTTTTTCAAGAGTATAATATTTTTCAATCTCATTCCTTGCTTTTTCAATTTTATCATAATCATAAGAATAATTCAAAATACTATTTACAAAATCATCAATATTCCCTTTTTTAATAAGATGTAAATAAGATTTTAGGGGGTTATTAATATTTCCTTTTACATTGTAGGTTATAAGGGGGACCCCTGATGCTAATGCTTCAAGAATAACGATCCCAAAACCTTCCCAATAAGATGGCATCAAAAGTAATCCTGCTTTTACAAAAACACTTTTTGAATCACAACCTTCAATGAAAAAGGTATTATCGTCTTTATTTTTGAGAATATATTTTTTCATGGGTCCGATCCCGCAAATGGTCAGCTTATATTCAGATGGTAGTTTTTTCTTAATTTCAAGCAGGTCCTTTATTCCCTTTCTTTCAATTAATCTGCCGACGAATAATAGAGCATGTTTATCCTTTTTTATACTAAAATCAAAGTTCTTTATCTCTATACCATTATAAATAATATCTCCATCGATCTTTTCTATTATATGATAAAAATCGATAACATCCTTACTCACGAAAATATGTCGGGTTACCTTGAAATTTGTTAATTTATTTGCGATCTTATGAAAAATAGTATACCATATTTCCTGCCATAGAACATTGTGATGGACCTCAAATAATGGAATATGTTCAAATAAAATGCTTAATTTTGTCCAGAACGATGCGGAAAAAAGATGCGTATTGATCATATCCGGTTTAAACTTTTTAATAATGCTCCTTATTTTATATATAGTGGTGAAATCAATTTTTCCTTTTTTATTAACACAAAATACAGGGATATTTTTTAACTCGTTTTTAAAATAATTTGCATTTCTTAGGGTAAGAATTGCAACACTATTACCCTTTTTTACAAAGTGTTTTGCAAGATTTATCACGATCCTTTCCGCACCGCCTATTGTTAATGAATCAATAATAAGTAATATTCTCATAATGAATTTTTGCCTTTTATTTCAAATAATGTTTCATTATTGAATTCATTTTTAACCATTTCAAATCCCTTTTCTGCGATATTTTGAGGATAAATCTGAAAAATACCTTTCAGTATACTTTTTGCATCTTGGATATCTTTGAATAAATAACCTGTATTTCGGGCTATTACCAATTCAGGTATTCCTGATACCTTTTTTGTGAGAACGATCGTTCTAAGAGCCATTGCTTCCATTAAAACTATGGGTATGCCGTCTCTATCACCATTTTTACGGTTGATCTTTGATGGAAGGATTAAAACTTTTGCTTTGGAGATATATTCCCATGTCTTGGAACGCGTCAAAACGCCAAGGAAGTTCGCTTTGACATTAGATCTTTTTGCCATTTTTTTATATTTTTCTATTTTGCCCCCACCGATTAAAATTAAAGGTATATCCATATTTGAAAAGATCTTGAAGACCTCATCCAAACCCTTTGTTTCATGCAATCTACCCACAAATATTGCCATATCTTCTTTCTTTGGAATTTTCGGTAATTGATCTGGATCAATTCCACAATGTATCACTTGGATCTTTTTGTCCGTAATATTTTTTAAACACTGTTTATTATACTGAGAAATGGTTTCAATATAATATGAATTATTGCAAATTTCTTTTATGAAGGGATTATGTGTAAAAAGACCATAAGAATGAAAAACAGGGATGAATTTACACTTTTTCAATTGGGTAACAATAAGGGAAGATAATCCTGCATATTTTGGAAGATGACATCGAATGGTAGAGAAGTTCCTAACCTTTTGGGAAATAATTAATCCATATAATAAGGCATAAGAATAATAAATGATCTCTTTTATACTTTTGGATCTGAATAATATGAGAAAAAGATATTTAATTAGAATATATAAACCATTAGAATTCAATTTTGAAAGTAAAAGAAGATATCTAAATTTAAAAGGATACAGGGAAAATACTTTTACTTTGGTTTGTCGAGAGAAGTATTCCACCTCACCCTTTATAAAGGTCTGAGAATAATAAGGGTACTTTGCTTCTATATAATAAATCATTTTTCTTTTAAGATCTTGAAGACCTCATCCAAACCCTTTGTTTCATGCAATCTACCCACAAATATT
>JAGGYO010000022.1 GCA_021162505.1 bacterium | reverse complement strand
GTATTATTGCATGAAAGAAAAATGATGTTTAATTTGGGGTTGAGATTTCCTGAGTATTTCAAAGATTATAATGGTATGACAGGCAAAATAGAAGATGTTAATCCCAATATTTTGTTAAATGAATCTTATTTCAATGGATTATTTACTTACGGGTTATCCGATAATTTTAATATTTACGGAATTGTTCCTATTGTGAATATCCACCATTATTCGCCTATGATATTCAAGGAAGGGGTTGGATTGGGCGATATAAAAATAGGAGGAGATTATCAACTTGTAAAGTTAAAGGAGAATAATCCCGATTATGCAATGTCAATAGAAATAAAGTTTTCGTTTCCAACTGGTCAATACGATGATTTGACGGCTTCAGATTATCCTACGGGAAGAGGAAATTATGGAATAGGTTTTTTCTTGAATTCAGTGCATATGTTTAATACTGCAAATTTTCTGTGGACGGCTTATTATGATTATAGGACAGATTATAACGGAATTCAGTCTGGGGACGAAACAGGCTTGTTTTTGATAATGCAGCATCCGTTTAATACTTCTTTTGGAAATTTCGGGATTGAGTATGGAAGTCATTTATATTATAAATTTGCAGATGAAAAAGGTGGTATTGATTTACCGAATTCTGAGGATTATTCTGTTGACTTTTACCTTGGAGGTTGGTATGAATATTTGGATGATTTCTATTTCCATTTCGGTGTTCCGCATTCACTATATCAAAACGGTGAATTTTTCACAAAATATCAGATAATAGTACAATTTGATTACTTAATTAACTAAAAGATTGGTAAAGAATGATGGAAAATATAAACGCATGGACTAAAATAATAAGGATATTAAAATGAAAGTAAAATACTTAATCATAGGTATGGTTTTAGCGATAATATTGGCATCTTGTAAATTTGGTGCTGATATGAAACCGAAAACACCTGTTTTTCAGGGTTACATCGAAAGTTCACAAGTAAATGTAACTACCCGTATACCAGGCAGATTGGTCAAGATATTCGTTGATGAAGGCAATTTTGTCTCAAAAGGCGATACCGTTGCAGTTTTGGATACTAGAGAAATAAGGGCCAACAGAGAAGCATTGGTTGCCAAATTAAAAAATATTGAGGTCAATAAATCCAGAGTTGAACATTTATATAAGGTTGGTGCAGTTCCTCAGCAAAAGCTTGACGAAATAACAACTGGATACGATATGCTTTTGGCAAAAATAAAAGCTTTAGATATCAGAACAAATGATATGACTATTCTTGCTCCAATGGATGGAATTATAAATGTAAAAGTTTTGGAAGAAAATCAAATGATGCCTCCCGGAATGCCGGTCGTAATTGAAACTGACCCGAAAGGAACTTGGGCAAGATTCAGTATTCCAGAGACTTATCTTGATCAAATCAATTTGGGAGATGAATTTAACTTGAGAACCAATACCGATATAGAGTTTAGGGCAAAAGTTTTTCAAATACTACCGATAGCTGATTTTGCTACACATACTCCTACTACTCTTCGTGACGAGCGAGATGTAAGGGGTTTCGATGTTAAAATGTTGATTACTACGAATCAATTGAAATGTAAACCGGGAATGTCAACATATCTGTATTTAAATCCTGTAAAGAATAATGATACTGGAAGTAAATAAGTATGAAACCGATTAAAATGTTAGCAACTATACTAATGAAGATCATATTTATTTCTGCAGCATTAGTCTTGTTCTTCAGTATGATGGGGGGAATGTATTATAAAAGTTCTCCGACTAAGATAAAAACTACAATATTAGACGAAGACCAGTCTCCTTTAAGTCGTTCCTTGATATATGCCATAAAGTCATCACAATATTTTGATGTTTCGATACAATCTTATGACTATTTGGATTTGCAGAGAAATCTTGACGAGGGTTTGGTAGATGTGGGAGTGGTTATCCCTAATGATGCTTACAAGAATGTGTTAAATAAACGAAGTGTAAATATTTTAACTACAGTTAATGGAACAGCGAATCCGATTATTCCTAAGATGGCAATGATGATGCTTGGGAAGATAGTAATGACCTTAAATATGCAATTGAGTATGAAGGTTAGAGTGGAAGATTTGGGAGCTATTCCTAATGTTAGGCATGCTAAATCTCCGTTGTTGAAAGTAAATGAAAGAGTGTTTTACGATCCAAGTTTATCAATGGAATCATCAATGACTCCTGCATTTATGGGATTAGCAATGCAAATAGTGTCTATGCTTATCGTTCTTTTTGGAATATTGGGCAGTTTAGCAAAAGTAAGACAAAAAATGAATTTTATTAGTCAGGCAAGACAAATGCCTATCAAAGCTATAGTTCCTCCGTTTATTATTTCTTTGGTAATTGTATCGACAGCTATTTCAATTGCATTTTTTATCACAATGCATTTATTCGAAGTCCCTTATAATCAAATGATTATGAAAAATACTATAATCATTATTTCTCTACTAGTATTGTCAATGGGAAGTTTGTCGCTTTTGTTGGTTCTAAATATAAAGAATTCCGCAGTATTAGCTTCAATCATAACTTTGATCGTGTTCCCTGCATTTATGTATTCAGGTTATTTAATTCCAATGGAGCAATTGGCTTATATTCCAAACTTGATCGGGAATGCTTTTCCGCTAAGGCATTATTTACAGGCATTATATCCTGTATTTAAT
>JAGGYO010000348.1 GCA_021162505.1 bacterium | reverse complement strand
CCGTAAAAATCTCTGGTTTTCCAGAGATTTTTATGATAATTGTCTAAGTAATGAAAATAAAAATCAGTAGAGATAAATTGAGTTTGCTCTCAGCCAGAGGGAGGTATATACGAAGTTTACTTCAGATATACCGCTAAAATGGGAGAATATGCGAAGTATTGCGGATATAACGAAGTTAAATGAAATCGTGAACTACGGGCGATTATTAAGAAGACTTTATAAAGGGTCGATTTAATAACTATGAAGGAGGAAGGTGAAATATGGAAGAAGCAAAAATAATAATTGATGTAAGAAACATGCCGAATGTAGCTGATAGACCAAAAAAGGTTTCAAGGGATCTTGATAAAATTGAATCTGGAGAATATGCAGAAATAGTAGCAGATGACGAAAGAATGCTTCAACTTGCACCACAGATGATAAAGGGTATAGGAAAGGCAGATTTTGTAAAATCATGGAAAGGAGATGATGGTTTTTATCATACCCTGATTAAGAAAAAGTAAAGGTAAATCGTGAACTCTATAAAAATAGAATATGACTGGTTGAAGAAATTGCTACCAGAAGGTTTCCCTTATCCAACATCAACCCTTATAAGTGGACCTGGAGGAACAGGGAAGCCGTTAGTGGAGTTTGCATTTGTGGCCTCATGGTTAAAATTTGGTGGTTCTATAGTAGGCATATCTTTACAATATCCGGCCATGGAACTTGTAAAGACTGCTATGGACAAATTATACAATTTAGACCTCAAAAATTATCCTGGGAAAATAGTATTTATCCAATTTGACCCTCATATTGATACATATGAAGAGTTAGAAGGTAATGTTCTAAAAGCAAATCTGTTAAAACCAAAGGCATGGAACAGTGTAATTAAAATAGCAGATAATATGATTGAAAAAAGTGATTTAGGGACATTAGTTTTTGGATCAGCTTTAAATTTACTTCTTTTTTCCCCGACATACAAAAATGATGCAATAGAAAATTTGATGAACATTATTAAAAATGACAAAAGTAAAACATATCTCTTTTCTGTAAGTACCAGTGCATTTGCAGATGAAATTAAACTATGGGAAGAAGCAGCAGATAATTTAATGTATACAAGAATGGAAAAACCAATGAGATTATTTTTTAAGATAACTAAAATGAAAGAGGTAAAGTTTTCAAGAGGGGAAATGCAAGTTCCAATATCGAAAGAAATGCTTGGGGAGATTAAAGAAACGGCGGAAGCAACACGAAAAAGGATTATACCAGAGATAATGAATATTTAAATGATGTCGCCCTACGTTCACGACTCTGCGGTTGCTTCGCAACCTTGCCCTTCGGGTCATATAACAGCGGATAAAAGGGAAATCACAGATTTCCCCAAATTGCCTTCGGCAACTTCTTTTATCCGCAAAACGTTAGCCACAAGCTGAATAAAATTAGTATTAACAAATAAAAAGGAGGAAAAAATGCCAACATTAAAAGACCGAAGATTGTTTATAAGCCACGCATGGAGTTATGACTACCACTATAATAAAGTAGTTGAATGGCTTAATGATGAACCAAATTTTGATTGGAAAAATTATAGCGTGCCAAGCCATGATGCTTGTTCTGAGACTACTAATAAAGGATTAAAAGAATGCCTAACAAGACAAATTAGACCGACAAACGGTGTTATTATCTTAGCTGGTATGTATGCGGCTCATAGTGATTGGATTGATTATGAGATAGACGAAGCAGTCAAAATGGGTAAAATTATTATTGGAGTTCGCCCGTGGGGACAAGAAAGAATTCCTCAAAAAATCCAAGATGCTGCTCATACAATGGTTAATTGGCAGAGTTCAAGCATAATAAGTGCAATTAGAGCATGGATATAAAAATTACCAATACTGATTTACCAGGTTTATAACAATCTGCGAATACTGCATCATTAAGAGAACAGCGTATTTATTTTAATGGGATATTGGCGTATGTTTTCTTATTAGTTATTGCAGCTTTTTTTGCATTTTTATCAGATAATACACCAACTGCAACTTTGAAAATAATATCTGCCTTATTATTTCTTTCTTCACTTGGTGTTATGATTTGGTTAAGAGTAGCAAAGCCAGATGATATTTGGTATAATGGTAGGGCTGTGGCAGAATCAGTAAAAACAAGAGCTTGGAGATGGATGTTAAGAGCTGAACCATACGAAGATGTCGAAGACATTGAAACAATGCGTAAGGAATTTGTTAAAGATTTAAAAGCTATTTTAAAACAGAATCAGAGTTTAATAGGAAAATTAGGAATATCTTCTGCTGTTCATGACCCTATTACACAACAAATGATTAGTGTTAGGAAGTTGCCAATCAATGAAAGATTAGAAGTTTATAAAAAACAGCGAATAACAGACCAAGCTTTGTGGTATGCAAAAAAAGCAAAGTTCAATAAGAAGAAGTCAACTCAGTGGTTTGTAGTTACGGTTATATTGCATTCAATAGCAATTATTTGCCTTCTTTATAATATTAAAGAACCAACTTTAAAGTTACCTATTGAAACGATAGCAGTTGCAGCTTCTGGTGTATTAACATGGTTGCAAGCTAAAAAACATAATGAGTTATCTTCTGTCAGGGTGCAGTTAAACTGCACCACCCCTGGGCACTTTAAAATGCGCCACTAAAATGGGAGTAAAAACCTAAGTTCTCTGACTGTAAGAAAGGAGAACTTGAACATGGGGAATACTCTAAAGATG
>JAGGYO010000220.1 GCA_021162505.1 bacterium | reverse complement strand
CCGTTTACTCAATGTTCTCCACATTAGAAGGGCAGAATTTATTGGCGGGCAATGTTAAATTACAGATAATCCAAGATCCGACAGATAAGGATTACGGACAAAAATATGATTTTGATAAGAGCCCTATCTATAAATTGTTACCATCAGTCGCATTAGGAGTAAGGAATATTACAGGGGAGAAATATGCTACATCGATCGGAACTATTCCACCATATTTTGATGCAGATGGCAATGAGATGTCTGCGGGAGCAGATGACTATGACACGGATCATAGTTATTCCAATAGTTTTTATTTAGCCATGTCAAAAAAATTCTATATTGGCGATATGTTTATTCAAGGCCATTTAGGCTACGGCATGGGAATGTTTCAAGGAATTAAAAGTGTTGATAGAAATGTTGGAGTAGTTTATGGTGTTTCAACAACTATTTTCCCAATCAATAAATTATCACCATTAAGAATAATGTTTGACTATGACGGCAATAAATATTCTGTGGGCGCTCAGTTGATCTACAATAACCCGCAATTATTAAATATTGCTTCAACGGACTCCGCAAGGAAATTCATTCCCGGATTTGTCTTTAATCTAGCAGTAACCGATATTGATGAAGCTATCCATAGTTATGGTGATACTGGCTGGTCACCGAAGGTTGAATTCGGATTAGGGATAACTAATAATGCATATTTAACCTTTGGCGGGAAAGGTACTCCTTCAAAGAGAGTAGTAAAGAAGAAAAAAGCTCCTAAGAAAAAAGTAATAAAAAAGAAAAAAACACCAAAGAAAAAGATAGTAAAAAAAGCGCCGAAGAAAAAAGTGGTAAAGAAGAAAATGACCACAGAAGAAGCAAGAGCTATGGCAAGAAAAAGAGCAATGGCTGCCAGAAGAAAAGCAGAAGAAGCAAGGAAAAGAGCAATGTCTGCATCTACCGGTAAAACCGCTGCTGCTCCAAAAGTTACGAAAGCTACAGTGGAAAGCGCCTTCTCCGATTCAGTAAAGAGATCCTTAAATTTCATTGAAGAAGATGGAACCGTTAGGTTCATCCCGAGAACAGTTAGATTTAAAATGGGTTCGACCGATCTTCTCCCAATTGCCTATAAAGCACTGGATGAAATTGGTAGTTTCCTTAAAAAGAATTTGAATGTCAAGGTTGAAATTCAGGGACATACGGATACTTCCGGTAATGCCGCAAATAATCTTAAACTGTCCGATAGTAGAGCTAATGCAATTAAGAATTACTTGGTTAAGAAATTCGGTATAGTTGCATCAAGATTGGTTGCCAAGGGTTATGGTCCAAGCAAACCAAGATATGATAATAAAACACCTATCGGTAGAGCTAAGAACAGAAGAATAGAATTTGTTATTTTAAAGTAAAATTGCTTTTAAGATAAAGTGATAGTATAAAAGCCCATTGATTAATATGATCAGTGGGCTTTTTTTTTATATGATAGGAGTATATCATGCTGTATGAATCTTTTTTAAAAAAGATAAAAGATAAAAGTGTTATTGTCGGAGTTATCGGTTTGGGATATGTGGGTCTCCCCCTCTTAAGCGCATTTAGTAAAAATGGGATCAAGACCATTGGTTTTGATGTGGATGAAAGGAAAACGATCTCATTAAAAAAAGGGGTGTCTTATATTCAGGATGTAAAAAATTCTGACATAAAAAAGATCAAGGGACTTTTCAAAGCTACAAATAAGATTAAGGATCTTAATGAAGCAGATGCTATTTTAATATGTGTTCCTACTCCCCTGAGAAAAACAAAAGATCCTGATATTTCATATATCATTAAAGCATTGGAAACCATACAAAAACTAAATTATAAAGGGAAATTGATCGTATTAGAGTCGACAACATATCCAGGAACTACCGAAGAAATACTTCTTCCGGAGCTTGAAAACGGAGGAAAGTATAAAGTAGGAAAGGATTTCTTCCTTGCATTCTCTCCGGAAAGGGTTGATCCGGGTAATAAAAATTATAATATTGAAAATACTACTAAGGTTGTTGGGGGTGTTACAAAAAAATGTACAGACCTGACGGCGAAATTATATTCATTGGCTATTGAAAAAGTTTATCCGGTTAGTTCAACCAGGGTAGCAGAATCGGTCAAACTTTTAGAAAACATCTATAGGAGCGTGAATATAGGACTTATTAATGAAATGGCACAATTATGTCACAGAATGGGAATTGATATTTGGGAAATTGTAAACGCTGCTGCGACAAAACCTTATGGGTTTATGCCTTTTTACCCAGGTCCCGGTCTTGGAGGGCATTGTATTCCTCTTGATCCATTTTACATGTCATGGAAAGCCAAATCCTACGATTTCAATACAAAATTCATAGAATTAGCAGGAGATGTCAATGGTCAAATGCCATATTTCGTTGTGGAACTTGCATATGATATATTAAATAAATATAAAAAAGCAATTAATGGTTCGAATGTTCTCATTTTGGGCGTTGCATACAAAAAAAATATTGACGATCTGAGAGAATCTCCGGCTATTGATGTAATGCGTATATTAGAAGAGAAGGGTGCAAAGATCAGTTATCATGATCCGTATGTGGCTTCGATGAAACTAGGAGAAAGGGTAATTAAAAGCAAACAGCTTACCCCCAAACTATTAAAAAGTACCGATATTGCAATTCTCATTACTGATCATACGAATATTGACTATAAAAAGATTCTTGATAATAAGGTCCCGGTATTGGATACGAGAAACGGTTTAAAAGAATTTAAGAGCAAACTTATCTCAAAACTATAGGAGTTTTTATGAAAAATTTTGCAGAATTGGAAAATTTTTTGGTAAAAGAACAATCAAACAAGCTTGTTATTGTTGGTGCCAATGAAGACGATATATTAACAGCCGCAAAAAAAGCGTTCAAAAAATCCTTAGTGGAACTGATCTTAATCGGCAAACGAGAAATAATATTGAAGTACTTTAACGGAAGTGAAGTTGAAATCGTTGATGAAGAGGATATGCAGATTGCAGCGAAATTAGGTTTTAAATTTCTCATTAACGGAAAAGCAAATGCTATTATGAAGGGTTTGATCTATTCGGATATTTACTTAAAAGAACTTTTGAAAAATAGGGACAGGCTGATGGCAGGAAAACTTTTATCTCACACAGCTGTAACGGAATTCAAAGGAAGATTTCTTATATTGACTGATGCCGGGATGAATATTAGCCCGTCTTTGGAAGATAAGATAGAGATCCTAAAGAATGCGGTAAAAATAGCGAATAATATCGGACTCAAAAAACCAAGAGTGGCTCTGATCTGTCCCGTTGAAAAGGTCAATACAAAAATGCAATGTACCATGGATGCTGCGATTATATCAAAGATGGCTGAACGGGGGCAATTGCATATTGATGCTCTTGTCGATGGGCCTCTTGCTTATGATGTTGCTCTTTCGAAAAAAGCGGCTAAAGTGAAAGGAGTAAAATCCTTTACGGATGTTCCCGGAAAAGCGGATATTGTTGTATTGAACGGATTAACCGATGGGAATGTTGCTTATAAATCTCTTGAAGTGTTCTACGATCTCCCGCGAGCTGCTATTTTGGCAGGGACTACGGCACCGGTTATATTAACTTCACGCGGTGATGGAATGGATACGAAGTATAATTCTATTCTTTTTGCCCTGGCAATATCAAAGGGGAATGAAAAATAAAAAAATAGGTATAATCGGTTACGGAAATGTTGGGAAAACATTAGAATACAATTTATCCCCTACTTTTGATATTATTATCAAGCAATACAATGATAGTTATAAAAAACTCAAAGGTTGCGAAATTATTATTATTGCCGTTGAGGATAGGAATATAGTTAAGGTTTTAGAAGATCTTGAAAAGGAGAATTATTCATCAAAAAAAATTTACCATACTTCCGGAGGTTTAGATCTTCATATTTTCCCCGATGGTCTTAAAAATTACGGGTGTTTTCACTTTCCACTCTCCATGAGAAAAGAAAATATAATTTCTCTGAAGAGCAGATATGTCCTATTTCAGGGGAATGATCAAATGAAAACTATTTTTCAGGAAATATTCAAGGGGTTTAATTTAAAGATATTTTCAATTGATCCTAGTGCTCAGGGATCATATCATTATATTTGTTCATTATTTTCTAATATACCATTTTATTTTCTCTCTTTGGGTATGGAACATCTAAAAAAACTTAAATTACCTGATGCGATTGGTGAACAATTATTTGACTCCGCATATAAGAATTTTAAAGAAAACGAACTGTTGACAGGACCTATTATGAGAAAGGATAAGAGCATATTGGAAAAACATTTCCTCAGCATAAGGGACAAAGACGAAAGAGACCTATATAAAAAAATGACCGAGTTTTTTCAAAAACTATTAAATGAGATTAGCAATAAAGTTTAAAAGAGTGTGAAAAATGAAATAT
>JAGGYO010000258.1 GCA_021162505.1 bacterium | reverse complement strand
TTGAAATCAATTGAATTCACTTTGACTTTAGAATAAAAATTTCTCCAATAATTTTCTAGGGATTGGTTTGCCTTATCCCCCATATCAAGAAGAGATCTAGTAAAAAAATTAAAATAACCGGTTTTTTTTATATTCCTATTAAATGTCACCTCCGATGCGGATAAAATAGAAATTTTGGTACTAAACCTCTCATAATTATCCTGCCCGGGATTATTATTGATATCCTTTATCCTATATCCATTATCATCAAATTCCAATGCGAATGCCTTGTATAGCCCATTGGGCACTTCCCAAGGGAGGCCATAATTCACCGTAGGGTCTACAATATAGGGAATTCCTTTTTTATCATAAACCGTAATAATTGCATGATTGAACATTGTGATGATAGGTAAGGGCTTCATTCTTCCAATATCCGAAGTTCTAACCAATGTAATATTGGCTTTTACCCCGCATAATGATAATAAGACCTTCATCAAAGTCGCCTTATCTTTGCAATCACCATATTTATCACTTATGACCTTTGACGGGAAGCGCGGTTGAAATCCATTAAGACCGTATTCAACACCAAAATAGTGAATATCTTGAGAAACATATTTAAAGATCTTTTCTACCTTTGTTTCAAATGTATCTTTTTCTTTAATTTTTAAGGAATTATAAACATCTTTAACTTTCTTATTCACTTTAAAGCGATTTTTGAAAAGATGATAAGCCCATTTATAGACATCATGCCAACTTTTGAAATTTGAAATAACTATATACGGTAAAACTTCAACATCAGGAGCCATATTAGTGAAATAGCCAATAGCATCAAGATGATTAAAATCCCATTTATAAATATTATATCCGGCTTTCGTGGTAAATGTGGGAAAAGAATTAAAGTTATAGCCCTTAAAAATAAGCTTTTTATTCTTTGGATAAATGAGTGTCAAATGAGATGTTTTTATTGGAAAGCTTGTTTTAATGAACTCCATATCACCCGGGAATTGATCTCTATAGCTCTTTTGTGAATATTGAATGATACTGTATTTTATGCAAACCTTTGAACCAATATTAAGATTATCAAAGGAGAAATAATGTTTTCTAAAATCCGAGCTTATCTTATCATAGGACCCGACAGCATAGGAAAATCCCTTGTACTGCGGAAATATATTACCATCTGCATGAATCACTCGGACATTTTCAACCTTGACATATTCAGATGACGATGAATAATAGACAGGTAGATAGTTCAATTTATCAATGCCTGAATATTTATTTATATAGTAAAGCACTTCCACCATTTTGGTTATTCTGCCGTTAGAAGATTCACTTATTAACTTATTTTGTTCAAGAACAATAAGATCTGCATTTTTCTCTGCATCATTCAGATCAGGTGCTTGTGAAATATCAATAGGGTCCTTTTCAAAATATTCGTGTGCAAAATTGGTCTTTTCCGAAAGTTCTCCATATATATTGAGCATTTTTTGATCTTGTGGATCTATCATAAGAAATTTTTCTGCATAGATTTTTGCTCGTGACAGATCATCTTTTGAAAGAGAATAATCCACCATCATATTAATAAGATCCGTATTATATAGAAATCTTTTTTCAATGAGATCCGTGTACTTAATAAATTCACCCATCAAGCCCTGTTTATAAAGGAAATCAGTAAAATTAATAAAATCCGATGCCGAATAGGGCTTGACCTTTAATAATTTTTCCTGCAAAGATACATATTCTTTTGTGTAACCGTGATCATCATAGTATTGTAATAATAAATTGGAATAAATGAGCTTTTTATAAGGATACTTCTCCCCCAATTTTTGCAAATATGAGATCACATCTTTTACCTTTTTTATGGTTTGAATATCTCTATTTGCCTTTTCTGCTGTTGAATCGTACCATGATAGATTTTTTAACGAGTTCAAATACTTCTGTCTTTCCTTGTCCAATCGCATGCCGTAATAATAGTCCATTATAATGGAATAATTGATCTCCTCATTACGGGAAAGATTTTTCATATATTCATATCCTGCTTGCAAAGTATTCGAATTATCAAAAAGAGATGCCAATAAATAATTACTTAATTTCTCATATTTATTTGAGAGTTTTTTATACCAGTAAAATCTGTCATTATCATCAGTTTCCAAAATACCAAGCATTAAATAACCCCAAGAAATATGGTTCTTATCGCAATACTGCTTTATTTCCGTATAATCCAATCGCTCGTGCGAATCAAAGTTCTTAGCATATCGATAGAATAATGTTTTTAAAACAGCGTTCTCTAAGGTATCTTCTTTCATATCATATTTGGGAATATAACTACCGTACTTAAGCAATTTGCCTTTGCTCTTTCCCGAAAGTTTTGTATCTTTCAGGATTGAAATAGCTTTATCCAGAGAAAATTGGACACTCCATATATCATTTTCTACACCGGAAAAGATCTCTATATTGTGATACCCTGCACTGAGCTTTAACTCTAAGGTATATAGAAAACCCCCTTGAGTATTCAAAATATTCTTTTTAAAAACTATTTGATCATCAATCTTTATTAAAATCCCGTCATTAAAAGAAAAGTGAATATAATAATTGCCGCTATTTTTCACAAAAAGATTACTTCTGATCCTTGCTTTTGAATAGGAACTTTCTCCAAGAACATCGTCTAAATAGATCTTTGTATATGGAAATTCTAAGTATTCTTCACGAACATTAAAATGTTTGCCAATATATTCACCCTTTTCCGAACTCACAAGATCGCTTATTTCATCAAAGCTATTATAATCAAATGGACCCAAAATATAGAAACCTTTTAATATATTCAGAGAATTCAAAAGTTCCTGATCCACAACCCCTTCTTTATTCTTTTTTAAAAAATAAAGAAAATAATTGCTGTAATCAGTTTTTTTTAAACGCAAAAATTCTTTTGTCTTATTATAAGAAACATTATAGGTCTTACAGAATTCATATATTCTATTTATAGCAATATAGCGTTTGAGAGCATTATCATTATCGTCATAATACTCCATCCATTGTGATATGGCCTTATCATAGTCCATACTTAATTCACTGCTCAAAATATCATTGATCTGAGCTCCACGAATATAAATTATGATCAATGAAAAAAGGATCAATATATATAATTTTTTCATATCCCCGCCCCTATTGCAGCTTAAAAAAGGACGACTCGTAATTATCGATCTCTTTTGCTTTTTTAAAATGTTTCTTGAATTCTTTTAGGTCATAATAACCGTTGTAAACACGATATTTCTTACTATATACATGTGAATTATTACCTTTTACTGCTTTGAAACTATAGCAAAATGCCTTGCTTTCCTCTTTAAAATCCCGCACATTCTTTATATCAATGGATGATATTACTTCACAGGTCTCAGACATTTCTCTATGTTCCATTATGTAAATCGGATATTTTCTATCCTCTTTCCCGCCGAATAGTTGTGAAAGAACGGAAGGGGTGAAGGGTAATAAATATTTACCATCCATCTTTTTATCATAGATCCCGTCCAGAATAATGTAAAAGGGTTTATTATCGTTTTTTACAAGGACCTTATAATGGGATAATCGTACATAAGGGAAAACATTTGAAATAAAACTTATTGCTGCTTTATCACTGGTCTTTTTATCGAAGAAATAGCTTTTATAGGAAGCATATTCTCCGATAAAAGCGACCTTTGCATGAAATTGGTTGCCATTAAGCATATCCCATTTGGAATCTATGCTTAGACCTGTTTCAATACCAACTGCAAAATTATTCTTTACTTTCATATATCTCCCGCTTTCATAAATATATGCTTTTCTCAAACGCTTCTTTTCTCCACCATAGGGAATAAATTCTTTTGAAAAGGTTGAAAGAATAGGAGTAACGGAGTCAATATCCGTTAAAATACCCGAACCCGTAATGGATGCCGTGGAAAAATATTTAGTATCCACATTGGCATAATTTGAATAGATCAAAAAGCGATGATCAATTTTCCAGTATTCCAAAGCTAGTTTAAACACTCTTAGCTTATCTATATTATCTCCTCTTTTCGTTGAAATAATATTCCAAATACTCCTCGTATTCCCTTTTCCTCCATCGGCGACAAATTTCGTTTCAAGAAAATCATATAAAGCGAGCATCTTATCCCTTGGTGAATTACCCTTAAAAGAATCAAAGAAATCTTTAACATTTGGTAAGATCTCTTTATCGGTAAAAATTTCTTTATAGTAATTTGCTAAAAATACTTTTGATTTCATGGGAACCTGTGTATTAACAGAAGTCAGAAAAGCATATTCCATTGGTAAGTTTTTTTCCGGTTTAAAATAATCAATATTTGATGCAGAGTATAAATAACTCTTATAACCCTTATCCAGGGGTTTAATTATACTCCCAACTGCTATTACTCCGCCGCGTTTCTGTAATAATTGATTTTTAAAACCCATTTTTTGCGGGATATCAAAGATCAACTTAATTGACTTGACAGGGTACGAGTTCTTAAAAATTATGGGGTTAAAAAAAACACTATTGATATTTTCAAAACTTCTTGACCCATATTGAACAAAAGCTATATCAAAAATAGAACCGACCTGCAGGCCTTTTAAACTATCATCATGGAAGAAATACTCTCGACCATC
Source organism: bacterium (assembly GCA_021162505.1). Classification (GTDB taxonomy): domain Bacteria; phylum AUK180; class AUK180; order AUK180; family AUK180; genus AUK180. The sequence goes on along the minus strand of JAGGYO010000258.1, from coordinate 6,372 downwards.
GGGATTTATGATCCTTATAAATTGGGCATTACCCGGGGTTCTAAAAGACGATAATCCGTCTACTCCGGCTTGATTTGCAACATAGATTATAAAATGATTGTATTTTCTATAACTAAGATCATTAAAGAAACTTACTCTTTCCTTAATACTTAAAAATGTTAAAGGAATATTTTTATCAATATCATTTAGATCTTCATTTTTATAATAATCGGAAATACCAAATTTTTCAAACTCTATCTCATCATCAAAATTTCCGAAGCGCTTTAGCATATCGTTTTTGATCCTTATATAATTTTTATTGTCAGCCTGATCTAAGTAATAAGAAGCCATAATAGCATATAGGTCCGAATTCTGAGGGTAATATGTAAGTAGTGTCTTTAGCAATTTTTGTATATCAGTATTTTCTTCAAGTGTTTCATTCCCCACCGCTTCCAAGAGAATATTATATTTAAAATTGGGATTTTTCACTTTATTTAAGAGTTCAAGATACGCTGAATACATATTTTTTCTTATATAATAATCCCCCATAGTAAGCAGGATATCACCCGTTATAATACCTTTCTTCATGCAATCCTTAAGAATTTCTATCTTTTCAATACCGTATACATTCTTAAAAATGGAATAGATATCAAGCGCAGATAGATCACTCTCATAATTTTTTATGTATTTAGCCAGTATTTTCTGCCCGAAAAAGCTCAAGCCCTCTTTATTTCTGTATCGAGCGGTGGTAATGGCTGTATTTTGATCTTCGGAAAATGTTTCATAAAGGGGAAGAATATATTTTGAAGCAACTTCTAATTTCCCGTCATCCAAAAATTTTTTACCAAGGAATGAGGAAGCAATATGATTATCATCCCAACCGTTCATTGATTTGAAATAGTAATTATAGGCCTGATCCCCATATCCTAACTGAGGAAATCTTTCAATTAGATATCCCATGAAAAAATTATAAATAGGAGAAGGAGTGTTTTCTAAAAGGTCCAGCAACATAGCGTATGGCCTTGCCCTATAACCATAGGATATTAAAATATTCGCGAGTTTGAACTCTTTTCTATAAATATCTTCATCTTTAAAGGTCTTCTCAACATTAAGATGCTCAATTAACTTTGAAGAACCTTTTGAATAATTACCTTGATCATAAGGCAAAGGATTTCCACAATCATCAAATAACTGAATTAGAAAACCATCAATTGAAGATTCGAGATAATAACCTTTGATATTAGAATCATTCTGTACCTTCACCGTGAAGAGATGATCCCCTTTTTTCATATTAATACGAAAAATATTCTTTACCGATCTTGAGTCAGATTCTTCTTTGATAGTATATATTTCCTTGCCGTCCACGAATAATTTACATCCCTTATTAGTAATAAAGTGCAAATAATAATCTGCTGTTTTTTCGATCTTCTGACTTGCTACAAAATATGAAATACCCATCTTATCTTTATAAACAGATGAAATGTCAAACCAGCCGGTGGGTGAAACAGAAACCTTATAAGGCCTTTGCTTTCCAAAAAAAGTTTTATATTCTTTTTTCAAATCACATTTCTTTTCAAATGCTAATGGATTGTCAAAATCCAGAATACCATTTTTAATAAAAGGTCCAGCCACAAAATAATTTTTTAAATATCCCATTTTTCCACTATCAAATGTTAAAAGGTTCAATTTATTCAATAATGACAAGATATATTGGGCATCAATTTTGAAAATAATATTATTTGATACCTTGAGTTTTTCTTTAAGGATCGCTCTTAATTGACTACTATATTTTGGGTATTCATAACTCTCCATAATATAAAGAAGCATGAATTCCAAATTTAAAGGAGAATTTGCCTTTTTCAATATTTCTAAATTTAACTCGTAGGTATCCTTTAATTGCATTTCTTTATATAAAGAATAATCAATAAGCTCATTCTCATTCAATGTATCAATTCCCTTTTCATATAGGGTCTTTTCCAAATTTGCGAAGCTATTCCCATTGATCAAGATGGGAAAAAGTAGAAAAATTATTAAAAGTTTAATAATTTTCAAGATCCTTGCCGATAATAAATTGTATATCATAAATTCCTCTTTTTTCTTTTGAATAAATTATTTTTACCTTGAAATGATCCACGATCTTTTTTATATTTTCATATTCCTTCGTATAGTTCAATAAAACACTTTTCTCATAATTAAAATTATCCGCATTCTCGATAGTTACTACATCATACCCCATGCTTCGCAGGATTTCCGCAATATGTTCGCCTATACCCTTTTTTCCATTACCGTTCAATATCTTAACGAGAAGTTTCTTTTTTGATTTTTTACTTTTGGAAAAATTATCATCATAAGCAAATGTATTGGAAATATAATAGTAACCCTTTCCTATCTTTTTAGGAGCACCCTTCAGAATACCCATTTTAATATTGCCAAGGTCCAACCCTTTTGTGAACTTCTTTAAATAAAACAGTTCCTTTATATTGAAATTATTCACCACCATCTTAAAAACAGTTCTAATCACCTTGGGGTTCCTTATGAATTTCTCAATATTATCTTTTTTTATCAGTGAACTCAAAAAATCCTTTTCACGGCTTATGCGACCGAGATCACCAAGTCCGTCATTTCTAAACCTTATGAATTCCAGGGATCTTTTCCCGTCAAGGCGCTGAACGCCCTTTGGAATATCAATAAGTAAACCTCCGCTTTTATCAAGATAGTACATATCCTTTGAAACATAAACATTTACACCGCCGACGATATCAATCAAGCTCTTAAACGACCTATAATCAATGATCGCGTATCTTGTAATATTTATATTTATAAGGTTCTCAAGAATATTCTTCACTCGACTGGCTGCTGATTTGAACCCACCATGTACATATCCACGAGCAAAAACAGTATTGATCTTTACCTTTTCACCTAAATAGTCCACCCTTGTATCACGAGGTATGGCTAGAATTGATAATTTCCCTTTGGAGGTCAATTTTACCACCATTATGGTATCTGCACGGGAAACATGTTCAACGGAATCAGCACCCATTAAAAGGAAATATACCTTCTTATTTTTTATCATCTGTTTTTCAAGGGGAGGTTTTGCAATAATCACAATAATTATTATAAGAACAATTATTAAAGGAATAACAATTTTAAGCCATTTTTTCATAATATTTCACCATTTTTATTGTATTTAAATTCAAAGGCTGCTTTTTTTTCTCAATATAGTAAAGCTTTACTTGAGCAGCATATATAAGCGCTTCGTATAATTTATTATTGTAAATAAGATTTCTGCAGATCTTCGCTTCGGTAAATGTCCTATTTAGCTCTGAAAAATCAATAAGATACAGAAAGATCTCTAATATGGACATTTTCTCTCTTCCCGTTGGATGAAACAAGATAGCATTCAGCATATCTTTATCTTCAATACCAAATGCGTGAATTGCAATACTCCTTGACAAATAGGCATGATAAATGGGAAAGTAGTATTTTTTTGAGAATTGATCTTCGAATAATTTACCGCTATCGTGCAGTAATATGGCGTAAGTCAGTTTATTAAAAAATCTTTCAGTAAAGGAATAATTTTTCTCACCTAAAATATTTAAAAGTGAAAGCATACCCTTTATATGTTCCCACCTTTCCTTGGAATAATAATTTCTGATCTTATCCAGCATAAAGTCCCTTTTCTCTAATGAATTTCAGAACACTGGCGGGAACAAGTGAATCGATATTTCCACCCCTTAATAATATTTTTCTAATGTTGGAAGATGATATTTTAATTTCCTCAATATCCTTCATATATATAAAATCTAATATCTCATAAAGCGGCTCGGTTTTTTTAATAACAATGATCTTTATCAATGGAAAATATTCTTTCCATTTATACCATGTCCGAAATCGATTTGCCTGATCGGTACCGATTATCATATGAAGGTCAGAATATTGCTCCTTGAAATATTTTACCGTATCAATAAAATAGGATATACTGTCCTTATTTATTTCAAAATTGCTTATTGAAAATCTTGCCTCTGGTGAAATTGCAAATTCTATCATTTTTTTTCTCATTATTGCATCCGTTTCGGGTATGTCCCTGTGAGGAGGATTACCATTGGGAATAAAAATGATCTTCTGAAAATCAAACCTCTCCAATATCTTATATGCCGCAATTATATGCCCATTATGAATTGGGTCAAAAGTACCACCGAAAAGGCAGACCTTATTAATGCTCTTTCCCACTACTATCCTGCGTCTCTTGTGTCTGTATATAATCGCTGTTCAATTTTTCTATGATCTGATCCGATAGATCAACATCCGGAGTAGAAAAATATATTTGTTTCTTTTCCAAAATAATATTGAATCCATATTTCAATGATACCTCTTTTATTGCACTATAAATATTTTTTAATATTTCATCATTAAATTTACTTTCCTCAGAATCTAGTACACCATCAATTTGGTTCTTTTTCATCTTGAGCTGCATTTTCAATTTTAAAATATTATTCCACCTATCTTCAAGCTCCTTATTGGTCAAAGTAACTTCATTGTATTTCAAGTTCATGGCTTCTCTTTTTATCTTATCAATCAAGGGTTGTAAATTTTTATATTGATTTTTTTTCATGGTCTCATATAGATCTTGATATTGCTGAGCAAGATAATATTGCCCTATGATCTTATCAATGTCAATATATCCCACGCGCACCAATATTTTTGCAGCATAATTACTGATAGGTACTGCCTGTAATAAAACAATAAAAAAGGCAAAAAATATCAAAATATATTTTTTCATGAAATACTCCTTATAAATTCCTCAAGTTTTATCCGTTTTTGCTCGCGTTTTAAAAGATCTTTTATGGAAACCTCGCCTTTTTCAACCTCTTCATCACCCATGATCATAAAGTATTTGCTTTTCAAGGATACTGCTTTTTTCAACTGCTTATCCATTTTCAGCTTATCGGGATAATAAAATGTTTTCTTTCCGGCTTTTGTTAATATTTTCAATAATTTCATTTCCTGATCTTTATTGCCGCTGTTCATTATAAAATAATCATAGAATATATCGTCCTCAATATCTTTTTTCTTTTTCAATATTTCAAATATACGCTCAAAACCCAAAGCAATTCCGCATGCTGGAATTTCTCTGTTTATCAAATGATTAATCAAATTATCATAACGACCGCCACCGGCTATTGAACCCATATCTTCATCCCGCAGAGAGATCTCAAAAATGGTATCCGTATAATAGGAAAGTCCGCGGGCTAAAAGCGGTGAAAATTCAAGATATTCTCTATCATAAAAAGTGCTGAAGTAATTTTCAATTTGGACAAAACGATCGGGGGCTTGTTTTAATTCACTTAATTCTTTCAATAACGGTTTCGGATCCTTGGGAAAATCATTTTCCTTTAAATATGCTATTACCTTTTCATCGCCCATTTTATCCAATTTATCAATGGCGCGAAGAAAAAGTTCCTTATCGGTTTGCTTTGCAATATTGTTCTTTTCAAGATAATCATCCAAGAATGTTCTAAAATTCAGCTTTATCTTAAAATCCAGACCCAATTCCTTCAATATCTTGGCTGACACGATAAGCAGCTCCGCTTCCACAAAAGGTGAATCCGAACCAATGGTATCAATATCGCATTGGTAAAATTCCCTGAAACGCCCTTTTTGCGGATTTTCATATCTATAAACACGCTGGATCTGATAGCGTTTAAAAGGCAAGGTCAAATTATTTATATTCATTGCTACAAATCTTGACAGGGGAACTGTAAGATCATATATCATACCTAAGGGTCTGTCTGCTCTATCTTTGAAATTATAAATCAATTTATCTGCATCGTCACCGTATTTATCCATTAGTAGGGGATAAGATTCAAGCGTAGGTGTCTCAATGGGAAGAAAACCGAACAATTTAAAATTGTTTTTAATAATATTTAGGATCTTCTCCCGAAGAAGCATATCTTTCGGTGAAAAATCCCGCATTCCTTTTACATTTTTCAATAGATCTTTTCTCATAATAAACCTTTGTTTATTATAACTTATTTTCACTTTTTTTCAAAAAGATGCTCAGTGTAAATTTTTTGGAGTTTACCCCGAACTCGTTTCGTGGTCATCCAGAAGGATCTCACCGCAGAGACGCCTGTCTGCATGCGGACACGCACAGGCAGGCAGAGTTCGCAGAGAAAGAATAAAATATTTCTTTCCGTCATTATGAGCTTTTACAAAGTAAAAGCGTAATAATCTCATTATTTTCCTGTCAGTATTTTCTTCCACTCTCCACTTTTCAGAGAATGTGCTATAATTTCTGTAAAAGTATTTTATTAAAAAATTTGAGTGGGTCATTAAAAAACCATATAATACTTTTTAATAACAAAAGGAGGTTTTAAAATGACCCAAAGTAAT